>JASJCJ010000298.1 GCA_030066045.1 Calothrix sp. MO_167.B12 | reverse complement strand
TTCACCTCAAACTGTCACATAGTAGTGATTTGTCTATAATGCTTATAAATCAAGGAACATAGAGTTTTATACCAAATTTAAGTATGTGTGCCAGTTGCCATAATTTTGTGACGCTTGCGTAAGTCCTATTGATATTTAATTATGCCTACCTACTTACTAACAACCAAAAAACTTTTCTACGCAACGCACAAACATTTCTACCCCCATTTGTAAAACTGTTTCATCAAAATCAAACCGGGGGTGATGGTGGGGATAGGCGAGGTTTTTCTCAGGATTGGCAGAACCTAAAAAGAAATAGCAGCCGGGAACTTCTTGTAAAAAGAATGACATATCTTCACCGCCCATAGTTTGACAGTCTAGTACCACACCCATAGGGGTTTCTACCACAGTTTCGGCTACAGAACTCACCAATTCGGCTATGCCAGCATCATTAATTACTGGTGGATATAAGCCCCAGTATTCTAAGTCATAATTAGCACCATGACTTTGACAAACTCCAGCAATAACTTGTTCTACCCGCTGGTGGAAAAAGCCTGCAAAATCGGGATTAAAATACCTAACAGTACCACTCATATTGGCAGTATCAGCAATTACATTATTTGCCGTACCCGCATGGAGTTCTCCTACCGTAATCACCGCCGAATCAATGGGATTGATGTTACGGGCAACAATAGTTTGCAGAGCGTTGACAATTTGAGCCGCTATCACCACAGAATCAATGGTTTGGTGGGGAATGGCTCCATGTCCCCCTTTACCAAAAATCTGACAGCGAAATGATTCTACCGCCGCCATTAACGCTCCAGCACGGACACCAATGCTTCCCAAGGGTTGATTATTCCACAGATGTAAGCCAATAATCGCGTCTACATCGGGATTTTTTAATACACCTGCCTTAATCATGGGTTTGGCACCCCCTGGTGCTTCTTCCGCAGGCTGAAAGATGATTTTTACAGTACCAGAGAAAGATTGCCGATGATGGTGCAGATAATAAGCAGTACCTAAAGCGATCGCAGTATGTCCATCATGTCCACAAGCATGCATTATACCATCATGCTGGGAACGGTAGGGCACTTCATTCAGCTCTTGAATGGGTAATGCATCCATATCCGCCCGAATTGCCAATACTTGGGAGCCGGATTTTCCCTCAATCATGGCAACAATTCCAGTTTCCGCAATTCCTGTATGATGTTCAATCCCCCATTCCTGCAACTTCTGAGAAATAAAATCAGCAGTTAACTTCTCCTGGAAACCTAATTCCGGTTTTTGGTGAATTTGTCGCCGCCACTCTACCAGTTGCGGCTGTAATGCTTGAATATCCAGTCGTATGGAAGATAAATTAATAGCCGAGTCGGAGAAAGTAGAAACCATAAATGAAATTGTATAAGTGTAATTTTATTAGAAGCACTCAGTAGGAGCGCATTGCGTGCTAACTTGAGGAGTTAGTAACAAAGCATTTTCAGATCCTTGGTTGTGGGATTTGACCCTGGGGGACTAGCTTGAAAATAAGGAGTTTGGAGTGTAGACACGTATCCCTCACGGGACGCTTTGCGACTCAGCGGCTTACCGTAGACATGCAGTGGCTTCGGTGAGAGTCAAAGAGTAGGGGCGGGGTTTCCCCGCCCAGAGTGAGGGAATTATTTTCAGCTCCTTGGTTGTGGACAAAATATTGTCCATGTAGACGCGCAAAGCGCGGCTTGGAGCAGAGTGGGACTAGTTTGAAAGTAACCTCACCCTAACAAGAGCGGACAGGACATCCCTCTCCTTAATAAGGAAAAGGAAAGATTTTTGCATCGTAAAAAGCGAGGATGAGGTTTTTCATAGATGGTAGTGAAATTTTTTCATCGGTACTGCCTCCTATCCCTACACCTTATAAACCTCTAGTAACAAGACTACAGATACTGTGTTAAAGTCTTAGCCAAGGTGGTTTTTGGTACTGCACCAACAACAGTATCCACTTGTTTCCCACCTTTAAACACCATCAGTGTAGGTATGCTACGAATTCCATAATGACTGGCAACTGTGGGATTTTGATCTGTATTCAATTTCACCACTTTTACCTGTCCCTGATATTCTGTAGATACCTCCTCTACCACGGGAGATAGCATACGACAAGGTCCACACCAAGGTGCCCAAAAGTCTACTAACACTGGAACTGTACTTTCGAGGACTTCTTGCTTGAATGTTGCTTCTGTCACATTTGTAACGGATGACATAATTGCCCTCCCTCTATAATTCTAAAGTTCGAGATAATCGAATAATTAAAATATAATCTAATTTAGTAGATAATGCAAGTATGCGGTTTATATACAACCCAGACCAAAAACATATATCTTTACCAGGGGTTTTATATGCTTTAGGAGATCCTGTGAGGTTGGAAATAGTGAGGTTATTGGCAATCAAAGGGGAGCAGTGTTGTGCGGATTTTGATTTTGCGATCGCAAAATCAACCATGTCCCATCATTTTAAAATTTTAAGGGAATCTGGGGTAGTTTGGATTCATAAAGAAGGAACCCAGCGTATAAATCGTTTACGTCGGGAAGATTTGGATCAATTATTTCCTGGTTTGCTAGATGCTATATTGCAATCGGCTCAGCCATTAGTAGTTAATAGTAATAAATCAGTGGCAGAACCATCAGTAATGTCATGTGATATACTCCTACACTGATGCTGACGCATACAGTGTAGTCTTCTCAGAGACTCCTGCTATTGCATAGGACATTAACTGAGCTTTTTAAGAAGGCTACAGTTTATACACAAGTTATTGAATTCCCAATGGTAAGAAGGAAAACCTCACCCTGGCAAAAGCAGACATCCCTCTCCTTGATAAGGAGAGGGAGAGATTTTTGTGTAGCAAAAAGCGAGGGTGAGGTTTTCAATTTGCGAATATAAGTAATATGCGTAGCAGTTCAGCTATCTTTTAACCCCAAACTTAAAATACCGAGAATTTTACCAACTTGGTTCAAGAAATATTCTTCTAAATCCACTTCTATCGTACTTTCTTCCAGTCGCATGAATTTCCAGCTACTTCCGGTAGTAACAGCACCAAGTATTTGAGAAATGGGATTTTTCTTTTTTTGGTTAAAAATTTGAGCAGCTATCATTTCTGCCATACATTGTCCCAAACCAGCTTCAATATTCTCATTTTTGGCTTCCACTACTGCAATTACTGGGGAGGTAATAAATAACTGTTCTGGAGAACTACTGATAAGATAATCACAAAAACCATTCAGCCCCTTTTCCACATCAACATTAAAATCCTTACCAGAAAATAAACTGACTTTTTGAGGATACAACCGCTTTAATTCCAATAAAATTGGTGTGATAATCATCTCAGAACGGGATTTTTCCGAGTTAATCGCCAATGCAATTGGAGCATTAAAACGTAGTGTCTCTTTGAGATATTCACTACAATCAATCCCTGGAGTTGTAGCAAATATACCTACAGGTTCCCTGATGGTGATGCCAAAATCTTCTTGAACCTTCTCAATATCAAACTGACTGTAAGACATTATTCCATCATGCTCTCAGCAGGAGTTTTATTCCAATCTTAGTGGAATTTTGCAGTCAGTTCTCTTTTCCCATAACCACAAGCAATGATAAATAGTTGACTCCCATACCGCCACTATTACCAGAAAGTCTTAAAATATTGTTAATTTCTGTCTGGCATCATCCCAAGATTAAATTTAACTAATTAACAACTCGGAATCACTATGGCTATAGGCTACGTCGCTCTTGTACTCCACGCCCATCTACCCTTTGTTCGTCACCCAGAGAGTGACTACGTGTTGGAGGAAGAATGGCTTTATGAAGCAATTACAGAAACTTATATCCCCTTACTACAAGTATTTGAAGGGTTAAAGCAAGACGGAGTTGATTTTAAAATCACCATGAGTATGACACCACCCCTGGTGTCAATGTTGCGCGATCCGTTACTGCAAGAACGCTACAGCGAACACTTATCAAAGCTGGAAGAACTTGCAGAATTAGAAATTGACCACCATGCCCAAAATGGTCATCTCAAATACTTAGCCGAGCATTACGCTTCTGAATTCAATCATACGAGAAAAATTTGGGAGCGTTATCAAGGGGACTTGGTTACAGCTTTTAAGAGATTCCAAGATTCTAATAATCTAGAAATCATTACCTGCGGTGCAACTCACGGCTATTTACCGTTGATGAAAATGTATCCCCAGGCTGTATGGGCACAAATTCAGGTAGCCTGCGAACACTACGAACAAACTTTTGGCATTCCACCTAGGGGTATTTGGTTACCAGAATGTGCTTACTATGAAGGCTTGGAAAGGATGGTAGCGGATGCTGGTTTGCGCTACTTCCTCACCGATGGACATGGTATTCTCTATGCTCGTCCCCGTCCCCGATTTGGTACCTATGCCCCCATTTTTACAGAAACAGGGGTGGCGGCTTTTGGTAGGGATCATGAATCTTCCCAACAGGTTTGGTCCTCAGAAGTGGGCTATCCTGGTGCTGCTGAATACCGGGAGTTTTATAAAGACTTGGGTTGGGAAGCGGAATACGAGTACATTAAGCCCTATATTATGCCTAATGGTCAACGTAAAAATACGGGTATTAAGTACCATAAAATTACTGGTCGTGGCTTAGGATTGGCGGACAAAGCTCTCTATGACCCATATTGGGCAAGGGAAAAAGCCGCAGAACACGCGGCTAACTTTATGTATAACCGGGAACGCCAAGTAGAACATCTTCATGGTGTGATGCAGCGTCCACCAATTATTGTGTCGCCCTATGATGCCGAATTATTCGGGCATTGGTGGTATGAGGGTCCTTGGTTTATAGATTACCTGTTCCGTAAGTCTTGGTATGACCAAGGTACATACGATATGACCCACTTGGCAGATTATTTACGGGATAATCCCAGTCAGCAAGTCTGCCGTCCTTCTCAATCTAGTTGGGGTTACAAAGGTTTTCACGAGTATTGGTTAAATGAAACTAATACGTGGATTTACCCACATCTGCACAAAGCAGCGGAGCGAATGATTGAAATATCACACAGAGAAGCGGCAGATGATTTGGAGTTGAAGGCTCTCAACCAAGCAGCCAGGGAGCTACTTTTAGCACAATCCTCTGACTGGGCATTTATTATGCGTACTGGAACTATGGTTCCCTATGCAGTGAGACGCACGCGATCGCACTTAATGCGGTTTAATAAGCTGTATGAAGATATTAAAATCGGCAAGATTGACAGTGGTTGGTTAGAAAAGGTCGAATATATGGATAATATTTTCCCGAAAATCGATTATCGCGCCTATCGTCCTCTGTAGGAAAAATCTCACCCCGTCCCACGGACACCCCTCTCTCTCCTTATTAAGGAGAGGGGACGAAAATACCAATGAAAAAACCCCCAGCTAGCCACTGGGGGTTAAAAGTTGTCCTTTCTCAAAACTTTGCATCTGCTTAGTTGGAAATCGCATTGCTAGCATAAGCATCCATTGTATATGCAGGCTCGCGATCGCTATAATCTGTTTCTTTTCCTGTAATGGATTTTGCTAGCTTGTCAAAGGACTTAGAACTCCAGTTACGTTCGTGAATAGGCTTTCTCTGTTCGCCCAAGAAGTAAGCTTGAGTACCAATTAACGCCGCAGCTATCCAACCCATGACGAATAATGCAATTAAGATACCAAACATAGTATTAATCCTTCTATTTAAGTTTTGTTGCCTTATGTAAATAAATATAACAAATCTCCATAAAAAAGAAAGGTTGTGCTATCCGATGGTGATGGTAGGGTATGCCGAACTTCTTATTTCTGAGCGAGAAATAGGGCTTGCAGCAAAAAGATACCCTGAAAAGTCAGATGCCGAGCCAGTTGAATTAAGTAATAAGTTTGTTTTTGTGACCGGGATTCAAACCCCGTCCCAAAAACATTCTGCCTCAAAAGACAGGGCACCAGACCCCAATATTTCGGTAAAAGTTAGCTGCCACAGGAAAATCTCACAACCAAGCATAAAAACCTCACCCTCGCTTTTCGCGCTGACAAAAATCTTTCCCTCTCCTGATCAAGAAAGGCAGAAGTTCGAGAAAACTTCTGCCTTCTGTATCCAGCTTTCTGAATTGAAAATAGGCGCGGAGGCGCACAGTAGGGGCGCATTGCGTGCGCCCTTGAGGAGTTAGTCACAAAGCATTTTCAGATCCTGGGAGCATCCCAATTTTTCAACAATATACGGTACTGGGAGCAGCGTTCGACGGCTCGACTGAGCTGAGCCGAACGTCTGAGCTCACGCCGAAGTCTGTTTGAGTCGATGGAGGGTATTATCCCCCGCACCTCTCAGTTAGATCCGGACATGCGGCTTTCGCTGCATCCGGCTCCCGAAGTTCTAGGCACGCGCCTTGCTCATGTGTGTATAGTTATGACAGGATTGATG
>JASJCJ010000297.1 GCA_030066045.1 Calothrix sp. MO_167.B12 | reverse complement strand
AGCTGTTGTAGAAACCAGTGATGATGATGCTACAGCAACCCTAACTGTAGATAATACAGATGCAGTTACAGATCCTCCGGTTGAGGAAAATATTGTTGCTGATAGGGTGGAAGCTGTTGTAGAAACCAGTGATGATGATGCTACAGCAACCCTAACTGTAGATAATACAGATGCAGTTACAGATCCTCCGGTTGAGGAAAATATTGTTGCTGATAGGGTGGAAGCTGTTGTAGAAACCAGTGATGATGCTACAGCAACTCTAACTGTAGATAAGACAGATGCAGTTACAGATACTCCAGTAGAGGAAAGTAAATTAGATACATCTACAACAGTTCAAATAACATCAGAGAATGTAACCTCAACTCCTAATGATGTTGTTAGTGATAAAACAGAGAAAAATCAAGTAAAAATTGAAGAGTTGCCAGCGGCGAAATCATCTACCAAAAAGACTGGGATACAGCCAAATAGAGGCTTTGGGACTAATACTGCTAAAAATAAATCAAAGGCGAGTAAAAAAAAGAAGCGCTAATAGTCAATGCAAAGGAAGAAGGAAGACTGATATCTTGCACCCCTCGTATTACTCCCTTCCCGGCAAAAGATTACCTATAACGTAGGTTGCCACGAAGTGGTACGAAGTGAAACCCAACGATATGCTGGGTTACTCTGCGAGAAGCCGCTTCGCGTCTACGTCCCTCAAACGCCACTGACTACAACGGAGGAAACCTCCGCAACGGAGTGGCTCCCCAGCTTACAATTTTTCAGAAGTCGGGGAGCAACTTGGATTTAGACCTTAACTACCTCTCTTTCTTGGACTGGTGCTGGTTGAGGAATATTTACTGGTTGGGAAAAATCATCTGCCAATACTTCTTCTCCGGTAATCAACCTGGCACCGCGATTGCGAGTGAAGTAGTTCCATATCCACTGAGTCATGACGACAACTTTATTGTCAAACTCAATTAAGTAATAGATGTGGACAAGCAACCAAAATAACCAAGCCAAGAATCCCTTCAGCTTGATAAAGCCCAAATCAACAACGGCGTGATTTTGTCCAATTACTGCTAAACTACCTCTATCAACATAATTAAATGGTGGTAGTGTTTCCTGGGAAAGCCGTTTCTGAATCAGGGAAGCAACATATTCCCCTTCTTGGGTAGCTACTGGCGCGACAGCAGGTAGGGGTTTCCCATTTTGATGGGCAAAATGCGCTAAGTCACCAACCACAAAAATATTTTCATATCCCGGAATACTCAAGTCAGGCCCTACTATTACCCTACCCGCACGGTCCAGTTCAACACCAGTGCTGGAATGCAAAGCCTTACCTACAGGTGAAGCTTTTACCCCTGCTGCCCATAATACCGTTTTGGCAGCAATCTGTTTGACTACATCCCCTTGTTTCATGGTGACGATATCGTTTTCTAGATTAGTTACAAAGGTGCTTGTCTGCACATTAACACCCAACTTTTCTAGGGATTTAGCTGCTTCTTGGGATAACTCTGGGGCAAAAGGTGGTAAAACTCGATCTAATCCTTCCAAGAGAATTACTTGAGCTTCTGAAGTATCGATCTTGCGAAAATCCTGCTTGAGGGTATTGTATGCTAATTCTGCGATCGCTCCTGCTAATTCTACCCCAGTAGGACCCCCACCCACAATCACAAAGGTCAACCAGCGAGCGCGAATTTCTGGATCAGTTTCTTTCTCCGCAGCTTCAAACGCCATAAATATCCGCCGCCGCATTTCGATGGCATCTTCCACTGTTTTTAAGCCAGGAGCAAATTCTTCCCACTCATCTTTACCAAAGTAGGAGTGCTTGGCACCAGTGGCAACAATTAAGGAATCATAGGAAATGGCTTCTTTCCCTACCATAACTGTTTGTGCTTCTGGATCAATATGATTAACTTGTCCCAACAGCACTTGAGTATTCTGACTTCTACTTAATACAGAACGCAGAGGCGAGGAAATATCAGCAGGGGATACAGTCCCCGTGGCCACTTGGTACAGCAGTGGTTGGAATAAATGGAAATTCCTTTTATCAATCAGTGTCACCTTGACTGAGGTGTTAGCTAAAGCTTTTGCAGCGTAAAGTCCGCCAAAACCTCCACCCACGATTACTACATGATGTGGTGGTTGATTGTCAACTGCACATACCATAAGAAATATTTCCTACTGTTAAGTTTATTGAAACAATATTACAAAATTTGTATCAAACTTGTCATATTGATTTCTGTTAACCTGGCACATATGAAGAAATCTTTAAAGTAGCTTCAATAACATTAAACTCTCTTGGGGAGAGGGAACAGGCAACAGGGAATAGGCAACAGTAGTGGTCTGTCCCATTAATTTTGATTGGTAAATGAATATCTCAATTTATCTTCTCTCCCTCTGACTTCGCGTTCTTTGCGCCTTTGTGGTTAATTCCTTCACCTCTCAGAACTAATGCGATAGACCACTAGTGGTCTGTCCCATTAATTTTGAAGGGCAGCTGTAGTGCGGGCAGCGTTCGACTGAGCTCACGCCGAAGTCTTGCCCGCGTCCGATATACAAATTAAAAATTAAATACGCCACAGCTTACAGCAGGGAGCGAGACGCTCCCACTACAATTATTTACCTATCAGAACTTATGGGACAAAGCACTAGGGCGGGGAAACCCCGCCCCTACGGGATCAAAAATATTTAAGGATTTTTTGACATTTATTACAGTTTATTGTTGTTAATTAAAATTTTCGGTAGTAAATCGTGTCACAATCAAGTAGATGCAAAGATTTAGATTTTATAGTACAAATAGTACTTTCTCACTTCTCCTCACTACAGTATGTGGTCTGAACTTACAAATGCGATCGCTCATCTAGATATTTCTGCTGATTGGATCGGTATTCGAGCAGTCAAAGAAACTGCATCGAGTCACTATGTCCGGGATGGCTTGCCAGAAAATAATGGCAAAATCTCCTCCCTAGGGGCAATGGTAGAGGTTTTGGTAAATGGCTGTGTGGGCTATGCAGCTACTAACTCCCTACAACTAGACAATCTACAAGCAGCAGCCCAAACAGCTTATAAACAGGCACTCACTGCCAGTAAATGGTGGATACATCCTTTCAAGGCTAAAAGTGAGCGTCCAAAAGTGATTGGTCAATATATTTCTCCTTTCCTGGAACCTTTAGATGCTCTCACACCAGGGGAAATAAATGATTTACTAGTGCGGATTTGCCACACCCTCAAAGTGTCAGACAAAATTGTCCACACCACTGCCGCTGCGACTACCAGCCAAAAAGAGACGTGGTTTGTCACCAGTAATGGCTCGGAAGTGTATCAAAAATTCATGTCTTTAGGCACCCATTATGCTGCTACTGCCCAAGATGGGGGAATTATCCAACAGCGTACCAATAATGGCTGGCAGGCTCATTGTTACCAAGGAGGATTGGAACTCTTCAAACAAGATGACTTGTGGCACCATGTCGAAGAAATTGGCAGCCAAGCAGTAGAACTGTTAACCGCCGAAGAATGCCCCACCACCCAAACAAATTTGGTACTGGCTCCAGACCAAATGATGTTACAAATTCATGAAAGCGTAGGACATCCCCTAGAAATCGATCGCATTTTGGGAGATGAGCGCAACTATGCCGGGGGTAGCTTTGTCAGCAAAGAAGATTTTGGCTCCTTAGAATATGGTTCTCCCCTGATGAACATTACCTTTGACCCCACCGTACCAGGGGAATTTGCCAGCTACAGTTTTGATGACACTGGAGTATTGGCAACCAAGGAGTTTGTCATTAAGGAAGGTAAATTAATCCGGGGTTTGGGTAGTCTAGAAAGTCAAAAAAGAGCTAACTTACCAGGGGTAGCCTGTGCCCGTGCTTGCTCTTGGAACCGCCCGCCAATTGATCGCATGGCCAACTTAAATTTAGAGCCTGGAACAGCCTCCCTCTCAGAAATAATTGGGGATATAGAGCATGGAGTTTACATGGAATCCAACCGTTCTTGGTCAATTGACGATCGCCGTTACAAATTCCAATTTGGTTGTGAGTATGGCAAATTAATTGAAAATGGTCAACTCACCAAGACCCTCCGCAATCCCAATTATCGCGCTACTACCCCAGAATTTTGGCACAGTTTGAGTAAAATTGGTGACACTTCCACCTGGCAAATGTACGGTACACCTTTTTGTGGTAAAGGAGAACCCAATCAAGCAATTTGGGTAGGACATGGTTCTCCTGTATGTCTATTTACCAATGTTGAAGTTTTTGGCGGTGGAGAGTGATCAGTTGATGGTTGACAGTTGACAGTTGACGGTTGTTAGTTCATTTTTCCGGTTGTAATTAAAATAATCAGTTGATGGTTGACAGTTGACAGTTGACAGTTGACGGTTGTTAGTTCATTTTTCCGGTTGTAATTAAAATAATCAGTTGATGGTTGACAGTTGACAGTTGACGGTTGTTAGTTCATTTTTCCGGTTGTAATTAAAATAATCAATGAAAAACGAGGAAATATCCGCTTTAGAGGTCAGTTTTAACCAATTAGCTGCAACCTTATTAGAAAAGAAACAAACAGACGAGCATTTCACCCTCAAACTTAACAGTGAACGCAGTCAGTTTACTCGCTTTAACCGCGCCCAAGTCAGGCAAACAGGCTGTGTGGCTGATGGTTGGGTGGAACTTAAATTAATGCAAAATCAACGTAGCAGTTATCACTGCTTTCCCTTTACTGGAAATTGGGAAGTTGATTGGCAACAGGGATACCAAGCACTACAAGAATTACGGCAAGAAGTGCCCTATTTACCAACCGATCCCTATTTAGTCTTGCCCACAGGTAATAATAGCAGCCATGAAGTACACTCAGGGCAATTATTATCTGCAGAATCCCTAGTACCAATGGTATTAGAGTCAGTCAGTGACTTAGATTTTACCGGCATCTACGCCGGGGGAGCCATGATTAGAGGCTATGCCGATTCTAGCGGTCAAAAACACTGGTTTGCCAGCGATTCCTTTACCTTGGACTATTCCATATTTAACTCCCAGGGACAAGCAGTTAAAGGTGATTTTGCCGGTAGTGAATGGCACCAAGACAGTTACAATACCAAAATTGCATCGGCAAAAAGGCAACTTGAATTACTATCCCGTCCCGCCAAACAATTACCACGGGGACAGTATAAAACTTACTTCGCTCCCGCAGCCGTATCCGAGCTTTTATGGATGCTTTCTTGGGGTGGTGTGAGTGAAGCGGATATTCAACAAGGAAATAGTGCCTTAGCAAAACTCTATCGCCAAGAAAAGTCCTTATCTCCAGCATTTAATGTCAAGGAAAACTTTAAACTGGGGTTAGTACCCCGTTTTAATCAGTTGGGAGAAATCGCAGCTCCAGAATTACCTCTGATTGACAAAGGAAGTTTGGTAAATACCCTAGTAAATTCACGGACTGCTAAAGAATATAATAAAACAGCCAATGGTGCTAATGGTTCTGAGTCCTTACGTAGTCCCGAAATTAGTCCGGGAGGCTTATCTACGGAGCAAATCTTGCCTAATTTAGACACTGGATTATATGTATCAAATTTACACTACCTTAATTGGAGCGATCGGCATACAGGTAGAATTACGGGTATGACTCGCTACGCTTGTTTTTGGGTGGAAGGAGGGGAAATAGTTGCTCCCATTGAGAATCTGCGGTTTGACGAAAGTCTCTATCGTTTCTGGGGGGAAAATTTGGTAGACTTAACTGATTTTCAAGAATTTATCCCCGAAGTTGATACCTATGAAAGCCGTCAACCTGGGGGTAGTCTTGTACCGGGAATGTTAGTTGAGGACTTTACCTATACCCTTTAGGCAGCAGCATCCCAATTTTGAAAAAATATGCGGTAGTGGGAGCATCTTGCTCCCTTGATTCACATCTTGCTCCCGTCAAGAAGAGACGCACCAGACACCGAGCATTCAACTTTTGACTTTTGACTTGCGCGTAGCGCTATAAGTCCCTAATCATTCAGACATGAACTACGTGTATCCGCTATCGCGCTCGATACACGTTTGTGACGCTTCATTTGAGCAACTTGCTTAAAGCTTCCGCAATAAACAGAGGTTGACTCATCATCGTCTGTAGAGGGACGTTCCATCCCCCTTGCATAGTTAAGCATTACCATTGCTGCGGCTACATCTCTATCGCATCGATAACCACAGTTATCACAATGGTGTTCTCTTTGTGCTAACGTTTTCTTTTTTTGATGACCGCAGTTTGGACAAGTCTGGGATGGTTTTACTTTTTGTGTCGGAACCTCAATGTAAAAACCTCCCGCCTCAGTGACTTTGTACTTGATTAAGTCCTTAAGGTTCCCAATCCCAACGTCAAGTAAAGACCGATTTAACCCGGACTTCTGAGGTTTATTCTTACCTTTTGATTTACGAGTCATCCCTTTTAGGTTTAACTTTTCAGTTGCTACCAGGCTATTACAGCTAACTATCTGTGTAGAAACTTTATGTTGCCAATCTTGGCGTTGTCTAGCTACTTTTGCTTGTATTTTGGCTACAGCCTTATTAGCTTTTTTCCAACGTCGTGAAGCTTTAACTTTTTTTCTAAAGTTAGGTGGACGCTTGCGACGACTTGTTTTAGCAATTTTATTAATTTTGCTTTGAGCAGTTCTAACAAATCTGGGATTATCAACTACGTCACCATTAGAATCGGCGATCGCATGATAAGTGCCAAAATCTAAGCCAATTGCACCTGTGTAAGTAGTTGGTCTAGTCGGAAAACAATCTACAGTAATTGAGGCATACCATTTACCTTGTTTGTACATAATTGTACAAGTTTTAGGTGTTCCCCAATCACGAGCTTGTCCACGCATTTTGATATTACCCAAATTGGTAATTTTTAAATACCCATTTTTCCCATTGGTGCAAGCTTTCCAACCACTTTTACAAGGATAAGTCCAGCCTCTGTAATGACGACTCGATTTGAATTTTGGGTATCCAGATTTGAGTTTAAAAAATCGCTTAAATGCAAAATCAACACGCTTAACAGTGTCTTGTAACGCATGACTACCAAGTTCTTTGTACTCTTCCCAATATTCCTTAAACTCAGGTAAACAATTTTGTTGGTCAAAATAACTAATCGATTTACCAAACTTTTTGTAAGAAGTAATACGGTGGGACAAGCAAGCGTTATACAAATCCTTGTGTAATCTACGCCAGTAATGCATCTTATTGTTTTGAGATTTTGACGGGTAGAGGCGAAAAGTAATTCTTTTGGTAGCCATAACAACTCGACCTATCTGTTATATTAGCTATTATAATCACGCGGTTACACCCTGTCAACATGAAACCTAGAAAAAGTTCCCACAGTGTTTTTAGTGTGCGGTTACACTTTGTTTTTGTAACTCACTATCGACGTAAAGCATTGAATGCCGAAATGCTCAACCGATTAAAAGAAATGGTTGAGCAGGTATCAAACAAGATGGATTGTCAATTAATAGAATTTAATGGTGAATCTGACCATGTACACATTTTGTTAGATTTCCATCCTAAAAACTCAATAGCTGCTGTCGTGGGAAGCTTGAAAAGTTCTACAGCAAGGATGTTAAAAAAAGAATTTCCAGATGAAGTTAAAAAATATTACTGGGGTAAAGTATCTTTTTGGTCTAATTCGTATTATGTTGCGTCCTGTGGTGGTGCGCCAATCGAGATGTTAAAAAAGTACATCCAGAATCAAGACGTACCAACAAGTTAATTGGTGATTTTCGAGGTATTGAGCCTCGAGTGGCACCACGCTATCCTTCCCCAATCCGCTATCGCTGAGATTGGGGACTGCCGCGTTTTATGTTCAAATAATCATCAGGTGTCACATACTTACCAGGTTGAGCAAATCTAATATCTATACGTCTGCGCTTAAGATTATTTCTTCTATCTTTGGGTGCAAATCCTTTATCATCTGTCAATAATAATTGTGCTGCTGAATATGCTCTAAATTGTATTTTTTTAAACCTTTTTGATGTTTTTAGTTTCTGCTGCGCTACTTGCAGCTCTTTTACCACCGCTAATGCTCGCATTAAACCTAAATCAGCATTAGAATTAGGACATAAAACTCCAATATTTAGACTTCCTCTAGATACAAGTTCTAATTTTGTATCTAAATTTCCACCTCCACATGGTAAAGTACCAACTGGCTGGCCATCAGTATGGCCAATCACTTGAATCACATCACTTTGTTTATCATTTACTGGTAATTTAGCAAGTTCCTTCTCAATCATTTTTAAGATAATACCGTTTTCCCCACTAATATCTTTTTTAAGATTGCCTGGGAGAACAGCCTTACCTGATTTAAAACTATATTTATCTGATGGTAAAGAAAAAATAGTTGGTTCATTATTGGTTTGTTTTGGAGTTGATTTTTCAGTTTCTGATACTTTAGCCACAAAAAATAATAAAACTAAGGTAATAATCATAAATGCGTTGGACATCAAATCTGTAAAAGAAGTCCAAATATTAAAGGTTCCTTCTGGAGTAGAAATAATCCGATTATTTTTTGACATATTTTTATATAAGTGTAATTTTTTGAGAACAACTATAGCACTAAGGTTTTAGTTAAACCCCATCCATCTTGAAATCTGGAGTTTTCATGTAGGTTGGGTTGAAGAATGAAACCCAACGATAGCAATGGTTCCGTTGGGTTACGCTATCGCTAACCCAACCTACAACAATTACGAATCTCAAGGTGGTTTTG
>JASJCJ010000006.1 GCA_030066045.1 Calothrix sp. MO_167.B12 | reverse complement strand
TAACTGATAACTGTATTAAAGTTTCATTTGACTGTAGAGTTGTAAAGCCGAACTCCAAACTAGGTAGCCTTGGGAACTTAAATGTAAACCGTCGGTGGTAAGTTCGAGGCGCATATTTCCTTGTTCGTTAGTAAATAGGGAATGTAAGTCTAAATATCTTACCCCTTCTTGGTTCGCGATCGCTTGTAATTGTTGATTTAATTTACGAATACGACTACTGGGTATTGCTAACAATTTTTCCTTTCCTTCCCAAGTTGCATCTTTTCCTCCATGAGGCAAAATTGATTGGACAACAATGTCTGCTTGGGAATGAGTTTTGCGTAGGTAACGCACTATTTGCCGCTGATTTTCTAGGACTATCTTTCCCTTCACCCCCCGAATTAAGTCGTTAATCCCAATCATGACAAAAATCGTTTTTGGTTGGGTTTTGTCAAATACTTTTAATCTTTTTAATAGTCCTGCACTGGATTCGCCAGAAATTCCTTGGTTCAGCCAATGCTTATTTGTTGGTAACAGTTCAGCAGGAAACCACAAGGTAAGAGAATCCCCAGCCAGTATTGTTAAATTTTTCGGACGTTTTTGTGCCACCACCTTGGCTTCTCGATCTAAAATACCTAGCCACTGCTGATAATTTAACTGGCGACGAGGACCTAATTGGGGTGTAATAGCTTCTGTTTGATTACTAGAGTTAATACCCAAAAAAGCCGTCCATAGCTGCTGTCGCCACAGCAACAGGATAACCACGAATACTAGTAAGCCGTTAGCTAACAGCGATATCATTGCCCATATAGGGAACGTTTTTGCAGAGGTTGACACGAGTAGCAAAATTAACCATATCTCCGAAACAGATTCTAACTGGAAAAGTCAAATTCTTGGTCACGTAATATTTATTTATCGCTGCCCGTTAGCTCCTGCACCTCTGTTGGCGTGGCCACCCTGAAAGGGCTAGGGCGTGTTTTCAAACCCAAAATTCTTCGTTCGATTTGTTGGGCTACTCTGCGAGAAGCCACTTCGTGTCTACACTTCGTTCTACCCAACCTACACGATAGTTTGAAAACAGTCCCTAAGAAGCACGGCAGTAGCTTACCGCCATGGGAGCATCCCAAATGTTTAAATTTGTAGTGTGGGCATCTTGCCCGCTTTTTATGTGCGGGTATCTTCCCCACTTTTGTAGTGCGGGCATCTTGCCCGCTTTTGTAGTGTGGGCATCTTCCCCACTTTTATGTACGGGCATCTTCCCCGCTTTTATTTACGAGCATCTTCCCCGCTTTTTATGTAAAGGGAGCAAGATGCTCCCACCACTGTTGCCTCTACACTCCTTCTCTCCTCTACATCAAGATTGTCGCCAACACCAAGTAAACAAAGTACAACCTGCCACTAATTTAATTGCTTCCAATACCCAGTAACCACCATGCAACATATTCATAGTGGCTGGAATTTCAGCAGTTGTTGGTAATAGATTCATCTGCAAACCAATGGCAGACATTTGTGGTGTGAAGATATAGGT
This sequence comes from Calothrix sp. MO_167.B12, assembly GCA_030066045.1. Taxonomy (GTDB): domain Bacteria; phylum Cyanobacteriota; class Cyanobacteriia; order Cyanobacteriales; family Nostocaceae; genus Calothrix_A. The sequence continues at coordinate 66,657 of JASJCJ010000006.1, read as the reverse complement.
ATCTGTCAAACATACCGCCAGGAGCAATATGGGCAAAAAGAGCATACCCCAATGCTGTTTAGCTTCTCTTTTATTGAGAGCTAATATGCCAGTTAATACTAAACCCGCAGACAATAATTCAATGCGATTAAAATTCCAGAAAATTGTATACCCGGCTTGGGCAAAACTGGCTTGGCTCATCATCCCCGAAACATATAAACTAGGCATAATTACCCAGTCTATAACTAGACTGGCACTGAGCCAAAAGCCTAAAGTTAGGATGACAATATTTAGCCATAGGGGACGTTTATATCCCAAATTAGAAATAGTATTCATAGGAATAATTACAGGTGCTTTACTATTAGTTTGCTACTTAAATACTGATTTTGACAATCAATATCCATTATCTGTTACAAATCAATTATGAAATCGAAATAAGTTTTTATTAATAAATGTAAACTAATATTTATTTATGTAATAAATAGCCTTTCAATAATTAAGGTGGACGGATAAAAATGTCCACCTTCAGGGTTGATATTGAGTTGATGTTGAATAGTTATCTCTAACTAGGAAAGGAAAAATTAGACTTAAAAAACACCTACAAGCAGGGCACCAGTCATGAGCAACAATGCCAGGGAAAATACACCCAAGACTACTATCAGACCGTTGATGTGGGAGCCATGGGTTTCTTCCATAGCTATATCTTCTTCGTCCAATCGCATTTGCCGAATCAGATTAGAAATTTCTTTGGCATCTCTAACATGATGTAATGCTTTAGTTTCCCCATTAGGATATTTGAAAACAAAATAAGTGGGAACTGTGATGTGGCTGCCGGTAATATCGTATTTATCTACAGCTACTTGTCTTGCTTTCTCTTCAAGACTTTGAGTTTCTTTAACGATTATATCCCCTGGGTTTGCTGTGAGGTGCTTTGTAGCTATTGCATGTCCAACCATACAAGCCTCCGAATCTTATAAGAATCTATTTTTCTTTTGATGTTTATATATGATAAATACTTTCAAGGTCAATTAATGATAGTCTGACAAATTATTTAAAATAGGTTATTAATACTTCATCAATTGTGTAAAGTTAATTGTCATATAATTTTGGATTTTATTTTCAATTTGTATATAAATGTTTATGAAAGTGCCTCTACATCTATTAGGAATCATTGATAAAAAAATTAAGATCCTCTAATTCATTGAATAGACTATGAGTCTGAATAAATCAAGTATATTTCTATATATTAAAATAAGTAAGAAAAATAAATAAATGTATCCGAATTACTTTACAAAAATAATCAATAAAAAATTGTGATCCGCCGGAGGCGATAAGCTCCGCTTATAGCGTAGCGGCTCCCTTTGGGGATACTTTTGATAAAGAATGGTCTAGGGACTGTTTTCAAACCCAAAATTAGCATCAATTGTAGGTTGGGGAGCCACTCTTGTGCGCGGGTTCCCCGCGTTGAGAGAAGTGGCGTTTGAGGAACGTAGACCCGAAGGGGCTTCTCGAAGAGTAACCCAGCATTTTCCGTACAGCCAGTTGGGTTTCACTTCGTTCTACCCAACCTACACCATAGTTTGAAAACACGCCCTAGTCCCCCACAAGAAAATCTCACAACCTGCTGATGAAAATGCTTTGTGACTAAATCCTCAAGGGCGCACGCAATGCGCCCCTACAACGGCGCCTCTTAACCATTTTCAAGCTAGCCCCACTCTGCTCCAAGCCGCGCTTCGTGCGTCTACATGGACAATATTTTGTCCACAACCAAGGATCTGAAAATAATTCCCTCACTCTGGGCGGGGAAACCCCGCCCCTACTCCTTCCCTCCTTCCCTCCTTCCCTCCTTCACTCCTTCACTCCTTCACTCCTTCACTCCTTCACTCCTTCACTCCTTCCCTCCTTCCCTCCTTCCCTCCCTATTTTCAACCTAGGAGGCAGGGGGCACCCGAGCAGGGAGATAAGCCCTATAACTTTCGGTCAGTTCCAGCAACCACAGGGCGAAAATAAGCTAAAATGCAAGCATAATAAGCATTTCATCCTTCTATAGGCTCCATGCTGGAAACCCTGCAAACCCAAATTTATAAATTAGAACAATTTGCCAATGCATTGGTAACAAACCAACTCACCCACTTGAGTTTGTTGAGTATTGGTGTGATTTTTGCGGCTGGATTACTTACTAGCCTTACCCCTTGTATGTTGTCCATGTTGCCCATAACTATCGGCTATATCGGCGGTTATGAAGCTAAAAGTCGCCTCCAAGCAGCTGCCCAATCCACATGGTTTGCCTTGGGGTTAGCAACTACCTTGGCGGTATTAGGGATTACGGCAGCAACAATCGGTAAAGTCTACGGACAGGTTGGCATTGGTTTGCCCATCATTGTCAGTGTGATTGCCATTCTCATGGGGCTAAATTTGCTAGAAGCATTGCCTTTACAGATGCCTAATTGGGGGGGAACGGATTGGATATCCCAGGAATTACCCCAAGGAGTACGGGCATATTCTATTGGTTTAAGTTTTGGTTTAGTAGCTTCTCCCTGTAGCACCCCCGTATTAGCCAGTTTGTTGGCTTGGGTTGCTAAAACCCAAGATTTAATTTTGGGGGGGAGTTTGTTACTTGCTTACACTGCGGGTTATGTCACTCCGTTGATTGTGGCAGGTACCTTTACTGCTTCAATAAAGAAAGTTCTCGAATTGCGTCGTCTTACATCATGGATTAACCCTGTTAGTGGTGTATTGCTAGTAGGATTTGGCGTGTTTTCCTTAATGTCTCGGATTCCCCTTGGTAGTTTCAATTAATGACTTTAGATAATACAACCTCCCAAAAATCAAGTTGGTGGTCCTCTGTTGTACGCGTGCTGCGACAGGATTTTTTGCCCTTGGTGACAGATTTACGCTTGGCTATTGTACTGCTGCTGCTAATTGCTCTATTCAGTATTAGCGGCACTGTGATTGAGCAAGGACAATCCCTTAAGTTTTACCAAGCAAATTACCCAGAACATCCAGCTTTATTTGGTTTCTTGTCCTGGAAAGTCATTCTTACTTTGGGATTAAATGATGTTTACCGTACTTGGTGGTTTTTGGCACTGCTGATATTTTTCGGCACTAGCTTAACAGCCTGTACCTTTACCCGCCAATTACCGGCATTAAAAGCTGCTCGACGGTGGAAATTTTATAACCAACCGCGACAATTTGCAAAGCTGGCATTGAGTGCGGAGTTTGATTTAGGGAAAGACAATACTGTATCCCTAGAAAATCTTACCCAAATATTGAGCGATCGCCGTTATAAAATATTCCCAGAACATCCAGAAGTCCTCTACGCTCGTAAGGGTATCATTGGACGCATTGGACCAATTGTGGTGCATATTGGCATTGTGCTGATTCTGTTGGGCGGTATTTGGGGAGCGATGACAGGGTTTGTTGCCCAGGAAATGGTTCCCAGTGGCGATACCTTCCAGGTGAAGAATATCATCAATGCTGGACCTTTGGCCGCCAATCCAAGTTCTCAAGATTGGTCTGTGCGGGTCAATCGTTTTTGGATTGACTATACTCCTAATGGAGGAATTGACCAATTTTATTCCGATATGTCGGTGTTAAATTCCCAAGGAGAGGAAGTTGACCATAAAAAGATTTTTGTCAACCAACCTTTACGCTATCGCGGGGTAACTTTTTATCAAACCGATTGGGGTATTGCTGCTGTTAAAGTCAAAATCAATAACAGCCCCATTTTTCAATTACCAATGGCACAATTGGATACCAAGGGTCAAGGTAGATTGTGGGGAACTTGGATCCCTACCAAACCCGATTTAAGTGCGGGTGTTTCTGTAATTGCCAAGGATTTACAAGGCACTGTTTTAATTTACGATCCCCAAGGTCAATTAGTTAATACCCTGCGTGCGGGGATGTCTACCCAAGTCAATGGTGTTACTTTAAAACTTTTGGAAGTAGTTGGAAGTACTGGCTTACAAATTAAATCAGACCCCAGTATTCCCATAGTTTACGCAGGCTTTGCCATCCTAATGGCGGGTGTTGTTTCCAGTTATTTTTCTCACTCCCAAATTTGGGCATTACAAAAAGATGGTCGTTTGTATGTAGGTGGAAAAACCAATCGTGCCCAAATTACCTTTGAACGGGAGATTTTAGGAATTTTGGATACATTAAATTTACAACAACCAGAAAGAGTGAAAGAGTGAAGCAGTAGGGGCGGGGTTTCCCCGCCCGGAGTGAGGGAAGGAGGGAAGGAGTGAAGGAGGGAAGGAGTGAAGGAGTGAAGGAGTGAAGACACGAAGTGGCTTCCCGAAGGGTAGGAGGGAAAGAGGAAAGGAGTGATGAATTCAAGACTATCAACTGTCAACTATCAACTATCAACTAACAACTAACAACCATCAACCATCAACTAACAACTAACAACTAACAACCACCCTTCTGATGTTTCACCTCAACCACCGTATGTACATTGCCGCGAGGGGAAAAGTCTGCCTTTACAGTCGCCTCTAGGGGATCGCAAGCTGCCACAAAATCATCTAATATTTGATTGGCTGATTCTTCGTGGGATATATATTGATCCCGGTAATTATTAATGTAAAGCTTGAGAGCTTTTAATTCCACCACCTTTTCATCCGGTATATAGGTAATATAAATGGTGGCAAAATCGGGGTAGCCAGAAAAAGGGCACTTACAAGTAAATTCTGGCAAAGTAATATCAATATTATATCGGCGACCAACACGAGGATTGGGAAATGTAATTAATTCGCCTTCTGCAATCTGCCGTTCCCCATATTTCATTTCCCTATCGGGGTGAGATGCAGCTTCTGATGAAGAATTACTCATGAACAAAGTGGTTAAAAATTATAGGTTTCTAGATAGATTGTTAAATATTAAACTATTCTACAAACAGGCTAAGCCTTTCTTGTAGCTTGCTTCCCATAGGGTATGCCTTAAGGCTATAAGCAAGTAACCATTGAAACTACTGTTCTTTATCTGGGCAATTCTCATCATCCCAGCCATGAGGATGCATAGCACAGACTAACAAATTACCACCATAGGCTTGACCATGATAGTGGATACAACCCATACAAGCTGGATTTTTTTCTGCCGTTGCTTCCACCGGATAAGGAAAAGTAGAGTCAAAATCACTGACTACCTCTTCCATATCCCAGTAAATATCCAACGATGGCTCATTTAGTTCGTTAAAGTAATCTTCTATATCAGTAACTATTGATTCTTGAAGTTGGTCAGTAATTTCTTCGGTGACTTCCAAGAAAGTATCTACCATTTCGTTTATGTCTGTGAAGAATTGCTCTACTCCATCAGCGACTGTTTGTACCATTTCCCAAAAGTCTTTTTCTAACTGTTCCATAAACTTGATGTTCTCTATCTGAAACAATTTGACGTACTCCCTGGGATAAATCCCTTTGAGTCGGGTTTCATCCCCTGGTTAAAAACGAGCGAGGTTCTCACCCTCCCATTATATTTTGATAGGCGTTGACCCAAAGCATAATTGTAGTGTCCCCGCAATAGTTTTAACTATTGCAACATCACTCCTTGTTGCTGTTTAGTTGGTTTAATTCTGTACTGTTGACACTCCCACGGTTGGACAAAAATAAAAATTGACTTGACTTGAAAATGCATTGCACTACACCCCACGGCTAATGCCGATGGGTTTTGCGCTAAACTCTATAAGTTACGAGCATCGATCTCAAAAATGCTGGTGTAATTATACCTTGAAAATAAGGATTCGTGCTTCGCTCAATTTCTGAAATTTTCGCGCCAATTCCTCTCCCGTTAAACCTGGTGGTTATAATGGGATTCCCCTTGCCGCATTTCATATAGATGCAAGTACTAACCTACTAGTACAGCACGGCATCAGTCACGCATTCAAAAGTGTTGTGAACTCTTGCTTTGACGTTTGATAAATGGTTGGTTTATTTCTGTCGTACTGTACTGGTGATATTACTAATAGATAAATGGAAAAAATTGCTTATAAACACCGCACTACAACGCCTATTTATCTCGTTGCAGGCGTTTTAATTCTTCTTGTAAATTTAATACTTGTTGGCGTAAACTATCCACGTTGTCGGGGGAGGAGACTTTTTCTGTGAACTGTTCGTCATCCTCTAATATTTCAATGCGACGGGGTTCCGCAGCAGGCTTTTTTTCAGCTTCAACATTAGTTTGTGACTGTTGTTGGGCTTGCTTCATCATATCTTCAACAAAGCGACGGGCTTCTTCAGTATTCATTTCCCCCCGCTCCACCATTTCGTCAGCCAGCTTTTGGACTTGCGATCGCAATTCGGCTACTTTACTTCCAGCTTGCTCACCTGCGTAAGCAGCTAACCCAACACCGAGGTAGAAAGTTTTTTTAACAATATCTCCAAAACCAGGCATTACAGCTTTTCAATTGCTAAAATGGGGCGACCCGGAGACTACGCCTACTACAAGCATCCCGTGTTGCTGCTACCTTCCGGTCCTGACAAGGTTTAGGCGTTGCAGTCGCATAGATCCAGGTCTAAAAACAGCATAACATCAAATGTTCAAATTGTGTATTATTCAGTTACAATTCGCCATTCATAAAGTTGATAATCAACGCAGTTATTTATGATTAGGGGATCACAAGCAACAATTGCTTGAGCTTCATCCATAGAAGTGGCTTCAAATAGCAGCATTCCTCCCCCTCTCTTTGCCCAATAACCTGTTTTGGCTTTGTGCCCTTTGGCAATCAATTCTTGAACGTAGGCTTTATGGGCAGGGACATATTGGTCAAAGACTGATTTATCGACTTTACCTTGTTCTATTTTCACGAACCAGGGCATTATTCTCTATTCCTGTGTAATGGCTTTCTTTTATTTAACCAACCTTGGGGGATAAGCAGTGCGTTTTGCGTCGGGGTAAAATCCCCGTTGCTCCCACCTAATTCGCTCATTCTTTTAAGTTGCTCAGATCCCCGACTTTTTCCAAAAGTCGGGGATCTTGTTTCTCGGCAAGGATTAAGATTTTTTCAGAAGATTACCTCGATCCACTAAAGGTTGTACGGTTGTATGGGTTTTTAGTTGGCTGGTTCTTTCTAAAATTTCTTCAATTTCTTCTTCGGATAACCGTTGTACGTAATTGAGCTTGACTTCTTCTAGGAAATCTACGAATAGGCTTTGAATTTCCGAGAGTACGTGTTTTTTCTGTATCTCGTCACCCAGTACGGTGGTGAAGCGTTCTATGAGTTGACTGGAAAGTTGAGCTGAAACAGGATCTTCCACACCACTCACCACTGCATTATAAACATTGGTAACAATCTTGGTGGCAACTTCTTCGCTCAACTGAGTTTGCATTTTTTCTACTCCCGGAAAGTTTTGCAGATTTCTGTAAATGGGAGTTTGGTTGAGGACACTATTTATATTGTGTTGGAGAATGGCGGCTATCTCTGGTTGTATTTTGGGAATTACTTGATAAATAAGAGCTTGAATAAAAATTCCTGCGATCGCTTCTATTTCATTAATATTATTAAGATCTACGTAGGGACGCAAGCTCTCTGCCTGTAACAACCACCGGGTTAATTCCCCCCGGCGAATGGAAATCTGAGTTTGATTAATTACCCTAGTTACCACCATCTCCGTAATTTCTTCGGCAAAATTAGCCACAATTAACTGCTGGGTTTGTCGCCGTAATTGATGCATATGCCAGAGGTTGCCTTTTTCTAGGCGGAATAACACAGGTACTAGGCGCGTCCACCTCCACAATGGCAGCATTAACCATAGGTCATACCAATGCCATAGAATTACATTCAGGGTACTAAAATTGGGATAGCGACGTTTCAGCCAAAAACTGCGAACTAAAAACTCGAAAGCAAATAAAGCGACGAAGGGTAGGTCTAAAATCCAAAATCTATCTACAAACTCACCATTTTCTCCAATGTGGCGGAAATAGTTACTGGCAATTAAAGGTCGGATTTTTTGATTAAAAAAATCCTTTTCCTCACCCCATCCTTGTGATAATAAATACTCTTGCGACCAAAAGGTATTAAACGCTTCTTTAGACGAATCTACCTGCAAGCGATCGCGTATATTTCTTTTAATTTTTTCCAGGCTCCCAGTTTTACCAACTCCGGCAAATGGGTCATTCTCAATCATTTCTGTACTGAGATTCCGTAGTTCGCCGAGTTTGGTTTGTGCAGTTTCTGACTGTAAACCAGCAAGTTCTATTGCAGTTTGTAGCTCATCTACCGTTGCTAAATATTTTTGCGTATCTCTGTGAGGTTCAATACTTTTAATTAGGTCATATTGCTGGGTAATTGCTGGTACATTTTTGAAGTAAAAATTACGCCAAGGAATATAACTTAAGTCAAACATAACTAAGCCTAAATTGACTGTAGCAATTATTGCCATCAATCTCTCAAACCATATGCTAATTCTGTTAGTTTTCTTTTTAGATGTACGGTTGTTCATTATTCTTTATAATGCTACAGATATTGCGTTCTCACCTAGGTCGTTTCTTGGAAAAATCCAGTTTTTCAATTCATGAATTACAAAACTGGAGAATAATTTTCTGTTTCTTTAAAATATACTTCTTTGGAAGGATGACACAAATATAAGAAATAAAAATCATCAAAAATCATGAATAATTTCATCAAAAAGTATTAAAAAAACTTAAAATGTGCAACTGTTTATAAACATTAGATACTACTGAATTTGATTTTAAGGAGATTTATCCATGTGGTGTGGGTTAAGAAAATCAAGTGTTCATGTCGTTGCAGCTTGCTTAGTAACAACTAGTATGGCAATTGCGGCTCCAGCTAATGCTGAGCCTGAGTTAATTTATACCCAAAGACAATTTTGTTCTGTATTGCGGGGATTGGGTTATAAAGCCACAGTATCAGATACTTGCTTGAATGATGCAGCGACTAAAAAATCTATTCGGGAATTTCAAAAAGGCTATAGATTGGGAGTTGATGGTACTGCTGGAGCTAAAACTCAAGCCTTTGCAGCTGTGATAGTTAAAATCTTGCAAGCAAACTTAAATATGGCACTGAAGTTAGATCCTGCATTGCCTAAGAATTCTTTCTATGGTCCGAAAACGGCAGATGCTGTCAAGAAGTATCAGAAAAAATTGGAGTTGAAAGAAACAGGAATTGCTGATCTCAAATTGCGGCAGACTTTAGATAGAGAAGTCAAGGGAATGCTGCAAAAGCCAACAACAAAACCGTCTCCCAAGCCAACTGCTACACCAACAACAAAACCAATAACAAAACCGTCTCCCAAGCCAACTGCTACACCAACAACAAAACCAACTGCTACACCAACTACTAAACCAACTGCTACGCCAACTACTACACCAACAACAAAACCAACTGCTACACCAACAACAAAACCGTCTCCCAATCCAACTGCTACACCAACTACTACACCAACAACAAAACCGTCTCCCAATCCAACTGCTACGCCATAGACATCCGCAAATTATCAAGTAAGACGATAGGCACAAAACTCCTGAGTATGTGGGTGAGGACGGAACCCACATACGTCCTTTAAGCAGGAGATGTAGTGCCAACGGCAATTTTAATTGCCGGGGCATCAAGTAGTATCATGATGCCGTTGCTCCTCAATGTATTTTCTAATATAGGAATCCTAATTGATTTTTGAAATATACGTAGGGTGTGTTGTCGCGAAGCGCAACGCACCATTATATAAGGGTTTCGGTGCGTTAGACTAGCGTCATAACACACCCTACAAATACTTGCACCACAAGATTATTGAGAAAATTAGAGCCTGAAATCCTTGATTTAGCGTAGGGTGGGCACTGCCCACCTTACTCTTATTGAGAAGGTGCAAGATATGTGGCTAGAAACGTTGCAAGCCTAAATAGGGTTTGCTGAATAACTGAAAAATATTGATGTGTCAATGCTTTGAGGCTATTTTATTGGGTCATAAGTGCAAGGAAATAGGGGTTTGAGATTTAAAAACCTTGCATTGCTCATTTTTTTTGGTAAAAAGAATAGAAAAAATCAGGGATGAAACTGTTGCCTGTTGCCTGTTGCCTGTTGCCTACCCTCACCCAAAGACTTTTTCAGCAAGCCTAAATATGATGAAGTGAAAGGGAGGTTTCTATCAAATGGACAAAGTGCTAAACGTGCTTTGTCTCGTTCAATAGCAGATGCTTCTTGGTATGCTATTCGCTGTTCTCCGTTCCCCATTCCCCGTTCCTTATTCCCTGTTCCCTAGGGCGTAGCACTATAAATTCGTTGCCAAATTTTGATTGTGTCATCATCGCTACCGCTAACTAAAGTTTGCCCATCTGGACTAAAAGCGATCGCTCTTACATAATTAGTATGTCCCCTGAGGGTGGCCATTTCTCTAGCAGTTTTCACCTGCCAAATTTTTATGGTTCCATCCCAACTAGCACTAGCTAGCAATTCCCCATCTGGACTAAAAGCAACTGACCAAATAGACTCGGAATGACCAGTTAAAGTGTAAAGTTCTCTACCAGTTTTCACCTGCCAAAGTTTAACGGTGTAATCGCTACTTCCACTAGCCAAAGTTTCTCCATTGGGGCTAAAAGCCACAGCATTGACAAAAAATGAATGTCCGACAAAAGTAGCAATCTCCCTACCCGTTTTCACTAACCAAAGTTTAATGGTGTAATCACTACTGCCACTCGCCAGCAACTCTCCATCAGCACTAAAAACAATGGACCAAACCGAGTCAGAATGCCCTGTAAGGGTACGTAAAGTTCTACCAGAACTAACTAGCCATAATATAATATTACAGTCGCCACTGGCACTAGCAAGGGTCTTTCCATCTGGACTAAAATTAACAGCATTCACACCATTACTATGACCCTTGAGAGTACGAATTTCTTTTCCCGAACTTACCAACCACAGTTTAATGGTTTCATCCCAACTGGCACTAGCAAGAATTTCTCCATCTGGACTAAAAGCTAAACCATGAACCATGCTAGAATGACCAGCAAACCAACCACCTAATTTACGTAGTAATTTTCTATTCCTTAACTGCCAAAGTTTAACAGTATTATCACTACTACCACTAGCAAAAATTTGCCCATCTGGACTAATGGCAACACAGTGAACCATACTTGCATGACCCTTTAAGGTATGTACACATTGCCAGTAGTTTGTCGTGGCGATAATCGGTGGTGAAGATTGGGGAGCAGTGCTACCTACTAGTGTAGGGGGTGTTTGCCCAATCAGGGTGGAAGGAATGGAAGTATAGTCTTCTCCAACATCAGACTCCAATAAATTTAACCACTCTTCCATTGACTGGGGGCGATTTTCTGGCTCTAGCGCCATACCGCACATAATTGCCCAATTCACCTTATCGCTGATATCAGGATTAAGTTGCTTTGGTTCCTGTAGGGCATAGTAGCGTCTGTTTTCTGCGGCAGTAGGGACAACTCCTGTCAGCAAACTATACAAAGTAGCAGCTAAGCCATACACATCAATATATTCTCCCCGTGCTGCTTGCACTTGATACTGTTCTGGAGGTGCGAAACCAGGGGTACGATATACGGTATGTTTTTGGACTACATTGGGGATAAATTCTCTGGCAATGCCAAAATCAATCAACACTGCTTCTTGCTTACCACTACGGAGCATAATGTTCCGAGGTTTAATATCTCGATGTAGCAAGCCTTTACGGTGAATTACTGCCACCGCTTCAGCAATTTGTTTTATGTACAATAAAGCTTCCCTTTGGGGTAGCTTTTTTTGCCGCAGCAAATAATTGCCTAAATCTTCACCTTCGATATACTCCATGACAATACAAGGTATATTATCTTCATCGAAGATATTTTCGATTTGTACTATATGAGGATGGCGACATACCGCTAACCTCACGCCTTCATTCCGGAAGTCTTGCTTGAGTTTATCTCGATGTGGTTTCCACACCGGGTGATTGAAAATTTCTTCTTTGAGGGTTTTGATCACCCGCAGCTGTCCATGCTGATTTTTGGCGAGATAGGTAATACCAATTCCACCTTCACCTAGCTTTCTTTCAATAGTGTAACGACCCCCAAACAGTATCTGTCCCGGATTCCAAAGCATTATTGATGATTACCAACTATTGTTATTTATTTTGACCAAAAAATAGACTCTCATCAAGCCTCCAGATTTATCCGTGGAGAGGAAACATGAATCTATCGTTTCATTAGCCCCTCGACTCATCGATGGGGAAACTGATAACTGTTAGCGCAGCTCCTCCCCAGGAGGCTAACTGATAACTAAAATGACACAGCCATAACAAAAGACAGAGGTAGAGAGCTGATTATTTATCTTCTGTGTATTTCAATCATGTAATATTTCTTAACCTTGATGAATTCTACTATGCCCCATCGCTTTGATTTCCCAAGTTATCAATATTTTATAGATAATTACATAATTTTACACAGATTATATCATTTGTCAGGATTTAAATTCCAGATTAACAAAACCTTTTTGATATTCCGGAATTATATCGGTTGATTTTGTACTTATGTATATTATTGTAAAATAAAAATTAATATAAAGCTTTTATATTCAATTAAGTTCCTAACAATAAAATATAAGCCTAACTTTTATATGGATGATAAAAAGATGTTGAACAATTTTGATTTGAAGAAAAAGTTTATAATCATGCTATTGCTAATTCTAGCATTTGCATTGAGTGTAAGTGGATGGATTCTCTCTTCTGTCCTCATGAAAAATGCTGAAAGAGAAATTGCTGCCAAAGCTTTGACCTTGATTGATACTATTAGTTCTGTCAGGGTTTATAGCGTTTCTCAAATTACTCCGGAATTATCAAGTAAGCTAGAAACGAAATTTTTACCACAAAGTATTTCTGCTTACTCAGCAAGAGAAGTATTTGAAATTTTACGCAAACAACCTGAATATAATGATTATTTTTATAAAGAAGCGACCTTAAACCCTACAAATCTTCGGGATAAGGCAGATAGTTTTGAAACAAAAATAGTTAATAACTTCCGAGCAAATACAGAATTAAAAGAGGTGAGTGGATTTCGTTCTCTCACGGGTGAAGACATTTTCTATATAGCTCGTCCTTTAGTCGTAACTCAACGTGCCTGTCTGAAATGCCATAGTACCCCTGAGGTTGCTCCCAAAACTATGATTGATATTTATGGTAAAAATAATGGGTTTGGATGGAAATTTAATGAAATCATCGGGGCGCAAATAATTTCCCTACCAGCCAAACGGGTATTCTTTAAAGCTCGGCAATCCATTGTAATTATTTTGTTAATTGTATTTATTGTTTTTATTACTATTATTGTCTTAGTCAATTTATTTTTGAAACGCCAAATTATCACACCATTAAAACGTCTTACTCGTATAGCTGACGAAGTCAGTACAGGACATTTAGACCTTGATTTTGAGCCACCATCTAATGATGAAATTGGTAATCTGGCTCAAGCTTTTAAACGGATGCAATTGAGTTTAGCGATCGCCATGAAAAAACTCAAGCGAAATCCTGACACTAATCCTGATTCCAAGTAATATCATGAATAACTTTGAAGAATAGTTTAAAATTACCATAAATATATTGCGATCGCACCCAAAGGTGGTAATAATAAATTATGCAAAAGGTTACTCTATAGATCAAGATAAAAATTATGTTGATTGTTGAGAATATTTTGATCTATAGCCACTGTCAACCGCTTTGCAGAAGTCAAAAGCCAACTATAGTTGTGAATTTAATGATGCTCTAAGTATCCAATTTATATTCAGATTTAATATTAGTTTAAATGCAATCAAAAGCTATTGTAAATTCATGGAAATAATCATTTTATTGTAATAATTTTTGGATATTGGTAATTATGTTAAAAAACTTACATTTGAGACAAAAAGTAACTATTCTCTTAGCCATAATTCTGGTAGTAGGCTTGTGTTTGAGTGGATTTACTCTTTCGGCAGTAATGACAAACAATGCTAAAGAAGAAATTTCTTCTACAGCTCAGGTATTGATGGAAACCATGAAATCTGTTCGTCATTACACTAGTGCCCAGATAACTCCAGAATTGGAAGATAAATTAGACACTACTTTTTTACCTCAAACCATACCTGCTTATTCCGCACGGGAGGTATTTGAAGTATTACGTAAAAAATCAGATTATCGGGATTTCTTTTATAAAGAAGCAACCCTCAATCCGACTAATTTACGAGATAAGGCTGATGAATTTGAAACGAAAATTGTTGAACGCTTCCGTAACAAAAAAAACTTAAAAGAATTAAAAGGCTTTCGTTCCCTGCCTGGAGGAGATATTTTCTATATAGCTCGTCCCTTGGCAGTCACAGAACCAAAATGTTTAGATTGCCACAGCACCCCAGAGAGAGCGCCTCAAAGCATGATTGAACGCTATGGTTCCAGTGGTGGATTTAATTGGAAATTAGATGAAATTGTAGGTGCTCAAATTATTTCCGTACCAGCCAGTAAAGTCATTCAAAGAGCAAACCAATCTTCTTTTCTAATTATTGGTATCGTCTCCATAGTATTTGTTGCCGTCATTTTGTTAATTAATATCTTTCTGAATCGACAAGTAGTTGTACCTTTAAAACAAATTACCCACGTAGCTGAGGAAGTAAGTATGGGTCATATGGACGTTGATTTTGAGCAATTATCTAATGATGAAATTGGTAGTTTGGCTAAAGCTTTTAAGCGCATGAAATTAAGTTTAGATAAGGCAATGGACAGGTTAAAACGTTCTGGGCGTACTAGTGGAGGTACTAATAGAAGTACTGGTGGAGGTACTAATAGAAGTACTGGTGGTAATACCACTCAAGGAAACACCAATGGTTAATAGGTGTCTGTTAATTTGCACATTTGATAACCCTTGTATATAGCAGGTATTTTAGCCAAGCAAGAATGTAGGTGTTAGTTTCATTCGTTGGCAGGATCATTAGTACTCCACCACATTAATTTTGATAGTTTATTGTAGTGCGGGCAGCGTTCGACTGAGCTCACGCCGAAGTCTTGCCCGCTTCCTTCTTACAGCAGAGAGCGGCTTCCTTCTTACAGCAGGGAGCGAGACGCTCCGACTACAATTGTTTTACCCCTTATAACTAATATGGTGAACCACTAATGGTCTATCGCATTAATTCTGAGGGGTAGAGGGAAGAACCGCAAAGGCGCAAAGAGCGCGAAGGAAAAGAAGGAGAGGAGAAGTCTAAAAGTTAGGTAACACAGCAAAATTAATGAGACACACCACTAATACTCCACCACATTAATTTTGCCTTGAAAAATTTTTGAAGCCCAGAGGGCAGGCTACGCCAACATCACCCTCTTTCAAGGCAGAACCTTGATACTAGAGTGATACAAAAATGCCCACCCTACTGCACCTTGCTCCCCACAATTTCCTTGTCATCCCCAAATAGCAGCAATTATACTCAAAATAGCCTTGATAACTGATACCTGATACCTGATAACTGATAACTAATGATGCTGGCTGGACGTTATGAAATTATTCGCCAATTGGGGGGAGGTGGTTTTGCCATCACCTACTTGGCCAAGGATACCATGCAACCCAGTCAGCCAATATGTGTAGTTAAGCAGCTGCGCCCTAATCACACCCATCCCCGGATTGTCGAATTTTTTGAGAAAGAAGCCGCAATACTGGAAAGATTGGGTAAACATTCTCAAGTACCCCAACTACTCGCACATTTTCGAGAACATGATAATCTCTACATTGTCCAGGAATTTATTGAAGGGCAAGATTTAAGTAAAGAGATGCAGCCAGGGAAGCGGCTGAGTGAAGGTTATGTTACTAGGTTGCTAGAAGAAGTCTTGGAAGTATTATCCTTTGTTCACAAGCAGGGAGTAATTCACCGAGATATCAAACCTCAAAATCTCATGCGGCGACGGCAGGATGGTAAGATTTTCCTGATAGACTTTGGGGCAGTGAAAGAAATAGCCTCCCTGATGATAAATTCTCAAGGGGAAATGGCTTCTAGTATTTCCATTGGTACTCCTGGTTATATGCCTACGGAACAAGGAATGGGTAAACCTCGTTTAGCTAGTGATATCTATGCTTTGGGGATGACTGGAATTCAAGCTTTGGTTGGTACTTTACCTAGTAATTTAGAAGAAGATCCCCAAACAGGGGAAATAGTTTGGCAAGACAAAGTTCAGATAAGCGAACATCTTGTTAAAGTACTAACTACAATGGTACGCCGTCACCATAGTTTGCGTTACTCTTCAGCCAAGGAAGCACTACAAGCGCTTACACCCCCTCCACCAAAACCTCAGCCACAACCACCGCCACAACCACCGCCACAACCAACAGATTGGAGCCGTCGCCGCATTCTGCAAACAGCAGGGTTAATGGGAGGGAGTTTTGCTGTAGCGGTTTTTGGTAGGGAGATATTACAAGCATTTTCTGATGGTAACTCTACATCAATCACAACTCCTTCCCCAACTCAAACTGCATCCCCCATTGTCACTCCAACCACCAAGCAGAAACCAGCTTTGTCACCAACACCCGGTTTATCCCTGAAAACATTTGACTTTGAAACCGTCACTGTCAATAACCAGGGAAGTATCACTAACCGTCGCAATCTAAAAGCAAAATATTTCACAGAGGATTTGGGTAATGGTATTACCTTGGAGATGGTGCAGATACCAGGGGGAAGTTTCATGATGGGTTCCCCACTAGGGGAAAAAGAGCGAGATAATGATGAAAGTCCTCAGTATAGGGTTACTGTTAAACCCTTCTACATGGGGAGGTATGAAGTTACCCAAGCCCAGTATCAAGCAATTATGGGTAAAAACCCTTCCCGATTCAAAGGGGAAAAGCGACCTGTAGAAAACGTATCTTGGAATAATGTGGTAGAATTTTGTAAACAGCTGAGTCAAAAGACGGAACGCACTTACAGATTGCCCAGTGAGGCAGAATGGGAATATGCCTGTCGTGCTGGAACTAGCACACCATTCTACTTTGGTGAGACTATTACTCCTGATTTAGTTAACTATGACGGGAATTTTCCATATGGTTCTGCACCCAAAGGGAAATACAGGGAACAAACCACAAATGTAGGAACATTTCCACCCAACGCCTTTGGTTTATACGATATGCATGGGAATGTGTGGGAATGGTGTCAAGATACTTGGCATGATAATTATAATGGCGCACCAAATGATGGAAGTGCCTGGATTGATAATGAGAATCGTTCTCGCCGGTTGCTGCGTGGTGGCTCCTGGTACAACTACTCGTGGAACTGTCGCAGTGCTAATCGGGGTAGGGACAATCCAGGCACTCGTTACTTCATCGGCTTCGGTTTTCGGGTTGTCCTCTTCTCTCTTTGAGAACTCCCTTTCCCTTTACCCTCTAGCCCTTTTGCCCTTTACACTTCTTTACTTTTCCCTTCTTTCGCGGGTCGCGCAATTTTTTATTTTTGAAAATTAGGGTTTTGACTGTTTCAGTCAAAATATAAATGTTCGTATTTAAATATTTAGTTTTATTACATCACTCAATATTTTTATACAAAATGGTTGATGTATTCTTATCCTATCATAAAATGCAAATTTATAATCCCAATTTTTCAAAAGTATAGGGTAGCGAGTCGTAGGTTGGGTTAAGGGACGAAACCCAACACAATCAAACTTTTGTTGGGTTACCCTGCACCGAAGCCCCTTCGGGTCTACACTTCGTTCTACCCAACCTACATTTAATTATAAGTGTTTAACCGTAAATTATATAGCAGTACCAAATCATGTTAGGACATTTTCTTACTCCCTTCCCGGCATCAGTCAACTTATACCAATTTGAAAAAAGAATGCGACAGATGGGTAGGGGTTTAGCAGTTTAGCAGTAGGGGTTTAGCAGTGCTAAACCCCTACGAGTAATTTAATTTATGTGTCGCAAACATGATTTGAATTGGTATTACAACCTATGAAAGAATATTGTGGATGTTCCCTACAGGATAATTGATTTTTTGATATTCCCCTTGAACGGAAAACTCCAGTTTTCAAGATGAATGAGGTTTAAAATATGTCCTAGCCTAAAACCGTAGGGCTATATTACCCAGGGAGCATCCCAAATATTAAAATATTGTAGTGTGGGCCGGAAAGCCCGCATCAGATATCAAGGGAGCTTTCCGGCTCCCACTTACGCACTTGTTACCAGAAGTCAGATGTTTGGGGTTGCTTCCTTGCGTCGCAATGACTGTAATTACGTTATCCGTGTGTAAGTCCTGAATTAGAACCCCGACTTTTTGAAAAAGTCGGGGTTCTGGACACCGTAAGTAATCAAATCATGCATTAAAAATATTGGTAATTCCAGCAACCATACACAACATTTCTTAACTGACTAATTTACGGGTAAACTCAATAGCACTTTGAGATTCAGGAATTTCTCTGGCAAGAATTTCTACAAATTGATAAGGGGATACTTGAGGATTATCTATCAAGGTATCCTCTACAATCATACTTGCCATCGGTCCTATATAATAAGCTAATTCTTCTTGACAGCGATGGATAAAAACAGAGTTGAGAGAAGTATTTTGCTGATTTTGAGATAATATATATTGAGAATTTTCTGAAGTCTGAGGGGAACTAAATGCTGTTTCTGGGGACTTTTGGAAAGATGAGGGCGGTTGCGTGAAATTTTGCTCGGACTCAGGGGCAAATTGGTGAGCAGAAATATCAAGTCTGGTGGAATTTGCCAATTCTGGCGGCTCTATCTCCACCACATCTTCATGTTGATTATTTACAGATGCTGCTGGTAATTGAGATTCCTGTGTACTATCAAAACTAGTGACAGGAGTTTGAG
Organism: Calothrix sp. MO_167.B12; assembly: GCA_030066045.1. Classification (GTDB taxonomy): domain Bacteria; phylum Cyanobacteriota; class Cyanobacteriia; order Cyanobacteriales; family Nostocaceae; genus Calothrix_A. The sequence goes on along the minus strand of JASJCJ010000006.1, from coordinate 47,922 downwards.
CTTCTGTCATATTCCCAATATTAGAGGCAACAGGTAAAAATTCCTCTGAACTGTCAAAAAATGTGGTTTTTGTGGTTGGTAATTTCTGATTTTCAACATTAACAGCAACTGTTGGAGTTGCAGGCAAAATTTCTAAATCTTTGAGAACTTCCTGGGATGTTTGGTATCGATTCTTGGGAGTATCTGCCAGCATTTTATCCAAAATTTGGGAAAAATTTGGGCTGACATGAGCATAAAAATGCCATTTCCATTCCAAGGTATATTGATCCATGAGGAAGGAGGGATCTTTACCCGTGAGGAGGACAATTGCTGTTACCCCTAATGCATAAATATCGCTACTAGCCGAACATACACCTAAACTAATTTGCTCTCTGGGTGCATATCCCACTTTACCAACAAGAGACATTTTCCCCACAAAGGTTACTTGGGTGGAATTTCCCACTTCTTTGATATCTGCTATTTGCTTTCCTACACCAAAATCAATCAACACGGGCAAATTTTTACCCTTTGGCAGCATAATATTATCTGGGGAAATATCTCGATGGATGATGTGATGGCGATGTACGTATGACAAAACTGGGAGGAGATTCTTCAACCACTGGATGGTTTCTGGCTCGGAAAAAGCTCGCCCTGCGGTTTGTCTGTCTGCTAATAGAGCGGAGTAGGTTTTTCCATCGACAAACTCTTGGACTAAAAATAATCTACCATCTCCCTCAAAGCAGGCTAAAAAACGGGGAATTTGTGGATGCTCTAGTTGATAAAGAATTTTCGCCTCTCTGATAAAAAGATTGCGACATCTTTCTAATTCATTTTTCCCTGTACCAATGGGAGCAAATTCCTTTAATACACAGGGTTCATTGAAACGGCGAGTATCAAACGCTAAGTAGGTTCTGCCCAATCCTCCTTGCCCCAGAAGTTCTTGGATGAGATAGCGGCTATCAATGACAGTTCCTGATGGTATTTCTGGTTTCAACAATGGGGATTGAGACATTTTTACTACACCTCCTATAAATTATTATCTATGATTTAATTGTCTGGCGATGGGATTAGTTAAGGGATATTACCGCTGCGGGTCAGTCAAAAGTCAAAAGTATTGTGTTCTCTAGCTTTGAGGTTTTATAAATGGTTGGTTTATTGACCCTGACCTGTAATAGTTTCTATCCCCTACAAGTAATCACGGCAAACAATGTATAAAAAGATATTTTATATACTGAGAAAATAGCGATCGCCACTATCAAAATTAGGACATCTTGAGTGACCCAAATCAACGAGTATCAATAAATATTCCACTCTTACACACATAATCTTTTTTTCAAAAAAAATCTCCACAAATTCGCAAAAAAATAGTTAATTTTTGTTAAGTTTATTTATCTAGGGTCTGCTGAATAACTATAAAACATTGATTTATCAATGCATAAGGGCTATTTTTTGGGAAGGGCGTGCAAGTCAATTAGGATTTTAGGTTGAAAATTCTTGCATCTCTAATTTTTGATGATATTTTGAATAGAAACTCATAGGCACCGAACTATTGCCTATTGCCCATTCCCTATTCCCTACCCTCACAATCATGACTTTTTGCTGCAAGCCCTATCTAAGTGCTTGTTCTTGTGGTTTGGATTTTTCATGAATTAAGACAGCCGGTGTATTTTTAACTGCTGATTCTAGGGGTCTGACTTTTTCCACCAATTGAATAAACTGCTTGTATTGAGGGAGTTGTGCTCCTGGGATGTACCCTGCGTCTGCGGCAATATCTGCTGGTGCTTCACCCATGATTTTTTTGATTTGTTGTTGTCGGTTGAGTTCTACAGTAGGTGCAATCAAAACAACTCCAGGGGGAATCCAACGGCTAGTATGTATGGTTCTAAATTTGGTGTCAGGGAATTGGTGTTTATAAGTTGCAAAATCCCCTTGGGACAAAGCACCCGCTTCTACAGTCTTGTCGTTGAGCCACTCTAGTACTGTTTTTGGGGTGGGCGCGAAACGAATTTGAGCCAAGGTTAAACCGTAGAGATCATATAAAGGTAGATAATAACCAGATGCAGAACCAGGCTCTCCTAAAGCAACGGTTTTATTTGCCAAATCACTGATTTTCTCAATGGGGCTATCGTTGCTGACAATTAGTAATGAGCGTTGTCTGCGACTGACATTTTCCATAGAGAACAAAGGCACATATAATTCTTTGCCAATGGCGGTTGCTGCTAAACCAGGGGTAGCAAATACAATATCCCACCTTTTGCGCTTAATTTGAGCAATCGCCTGTAATTCATTGTAAGCCGGTTCTACATCAACTCTAATGGAGCGAGTTCTAGCTGCAATATAGTCCTTAAAACGGTTGTACTTATCTAGCGAAACCTTGCCTTCCCCATAGCTAACTACACCAATGGTTAATTTTTCCGTAGAGGGGACAGTTTTTTTTGTATCACATCCTATGCTTAGTAGCCCAACTAGTACTAAGATTTGCAAAAGTAAAAAACGACGGTAAAACATATTATTCTGGAGACATGATGTTAAAAATAACAATGTTAAATAAAAACTGGGATGCCGAGAATTTAGAATTTAGAATGAAGAATGTAGAATTATTATCCCATCGATGAATCGAGGGGCTAATGAGATAAGGAAAACATTTTTCTCTCCACGGATGTAGCTTGCTTCCCCGTAGGGGTATCCACACGGCTTGTATCCATTCGATTTTTTGGTCAACAGGGTTTTGGATGATTTAAAGTTTTGTGACATCCTGGGATTTTTTCTTGCCTACTGCACTTATACACTAATAGCCTTACTTTTTTGGTGAGATACATATTTAAAGCTGAAAGGCTTGGCGAATCAAGCTTCTGGTGTAACTCGTTGAATAAGGAAACGCTATAATTTCATTATCCCTCTTTAAATATCTATGGGTTCTCAATGTTTGAGAAAAATTAACTTTTAATCAGCTTTTATGCTGCTAGTATATGTACCGGAAATAAAAAATAAAAATAAGCTTTACAACTATACATTTTCTGTCATAAAAATCCAATCAATTATTGATTACAACATATTTGTGAATGCTCATTCCTTCGTAAATTGTTACTGATAACTGATAACTGAAATGACTGGTAATTTTGAACAACCCACTCAAGTAGCTCCTAAACCTTATTTGGAAATTAACAATCAAGGTCAAATTCTGCGGCTAGATTTACACAAACAAGAACACCGTTTGGGGAGAGGCCGAGAATGGGCAGATTTGGATGTACCTATTGGATGGGAGGTTTGTTCTCGGCGACAAGCTGTTTTAGTCAAGGAAGGAGACGAGTATAGAATTTTTGATGGAGATAAAAATAATCCCAGTCGTAATGGAGTATTTTTAAATCACAATCGCATTGATTTTCATGAGGGATATTTATTAAAAAATGGGGCGCAATTGGAAGTTGGACAATCTCCCCATAATCGAATTACACTGACCTATTTTAATCCTAGTACTAGTCCGGCTGCCATTCCTAGCAAACGACGTTTGGTATTGAAAGATTTAAAAGAATGGCCCGTACAATTGGGTCGTGCTTTGCATAGCAATCGCTATGCTTCCATGCAATTAGACGCGCCTACAGTTTCCCGCTTGCACGCCACGATTTTGCCTGATGGAAAAGGTGGACATATTATCCAAGATAATAGTACAAATGGTACTTTTGTTGATGGTCAACGCATTGACAAACGGGCACAACTCCAACCTGGAAATATTATCCACATTGGTCCTTTTAGTTTAGCTTATCGGCGAGATTACTTAGAAATCCAAGATACTGGTAGTCAAATTCGCCTGGATGTTCATAAGTTAATACGTCAGGTTAAGGATAAGGAAGGTAAGGACAAGACCATTCTTAACAATGTTTCTTTAGTGATTGAGCCGGGACAATTGGTGGCTTTAGTTGGTGGTAGTGGTGCGGGTAAATCCACCTTAATGAAGTCTCTGTTAGGGATTGAGCCTGTGTCTTCGGGGGTTGTGTTCCTGAATGGGGATAATCTGCGCCAAAATTGGCCTGTGTATCGTACCCAAATTGGCTATGTACCCCAGGATGATATTGTCCATCCAGACCTAAGGGTACAAGAGGTTTTAGCTTATGCTTGTAAACTGCGACTACCACCGGATACGGATGTTAAACAGGTAGTAAAAACAACGCTACAACAAATTCAACTAACCCATGTGAAGGACAACTTTATTCGTAACCTCAGTGGTGGACAGCGAAAACGGGTGAGCATTGGGGTAGAATTACTGGCCGATCCCAAGCTATTTTTCCTGGATGAGCCGACTTCTGGTTTAGATCCAGGGTTAGATAAAGAAATGATGCACCTATTGCGGGAATTGGCAAACCAAGGAAGGACCGTAGTATTAGTTACTCATGCCACCGCCAATATTGAAGCCTGCGATCGCATTGTTTTTATGGGTAGAGGTGGTAAGTTATGCTACTTTGGAGAACCCAAAGAAGCTCTGAATTTCTTTGAAATGCCCTCTAATGATTTTAAGTATTTTTCCGATATTTATATTAAACTCGATCAGGGTAATTCTCCCCAGAAAGTGCTGGAAAACGTAGAATATTGGGCAGATAAATACGATCGCTCTCCCCAATGCGATCGTTATGTTAAATCTCTGCTCAAGTCAGGGCAGGACACGAAATTTAAAACAGACCGGAAGATCCACACCGGGATATCTCCATTTAAACAACTGTGGTTGCTGTCCCAGAGGTATCTCCAGTTAGTAATACGCGATCGCACAAGTTGGATTTTGTCCTTGCTATCTGGACCAATTGCGATCGCCTTAACAGCTTGGATATTAACAGATGAAACTCCCCTAGGAAAACTTGATAAACTAGAAGCCTCCCAAAATCCCCTAGCATTAAAAGTATTATTTATCTTTGCTTGTATTGGTATTTGGGTAGGACTTTCCAGTTCCGTGCGGGAAATTGTTAAAGAAGCAGCTATTTATGCCAGGGAAAGACTGATTAATCTGGGCTTAATTCCCTATTTGGGTTCTAAAATATTAATTCGTTCTGGCTTAACCCTACTACAAACCCTCTTGATTGTGGTAGCTGTTTTGATTGGTTTCAAATCGCCAGAATCAGATCTGTTTCCTTGGTTTTTAGGTCTAGGAATCACAGTTTTCTTGAGTTTATTAGCTAGTGTCAGCTTGAGTTTGATGATTTCCGCTGTGGTGAAGAATGAGAACGAAGCAAATAGTATTCTCCCCTTAATTATGATTCCCCAGATTATTCTTTCAGGAGTATTATTTGAGTTAAACAACATCCCCGCCAAATTGAGTTGGTTGACAATCAGTCGTTGGTCTATGGGAGCCTATGGTGCTTTAGTTGATGTCAATAAAATGATTCCTGAAAAAACCCCAGTAACAATTGTCAAACCCTCTGAGGTTTACGATGCTGACTGGGATAACTTGCGTTTAAACTTGGGAATTTTGGCCGCTCATCTGGTGGTTTATTTAGTAGTTGCGTTGATATTTCAAAAGCGCAAAGATGTTGTTTAGGGTGCAAATTCAAGTGATTACAGTCAAACTTCCACCACAACACCCAAACCCTTAACCTCTGCCCCAGCTAAAATTGCCGCTCCTACCACCGCATCTTGAACTGCCACCCCCACAGACTTAAAACAAGTAATTTCCTCTTGAGAATGCCTTCCTGATTTGACACCATTAATAATTTCTCCTAATTCCCCATCAATCTTTGCTTGGGGAATAATAATATCTCCCGCTTCTGCCAAACAAGCTGTACGAGAATCCACCACAATCCTAGCTCTTTGTACAGTAATATCATCTAACTCTCGCATTTGCGGAGTAAAAGCACCGACAGCAGTAATGTGAGTACCTGGTTTCAGGTCATTGCCATCAAATAACGGTGTTGTAGAATTGGTAGCAGTAATGACAATATCTGCATTGATAATTGCTTGCTGGGGTGTTGTGACTAAATTAACAACTGGAGGATTTGACCAAGTCGCAATCTCAGCTCCTAACTTTTCCGCCGAAGCCTTGGTGCGACTAATCAGATTCACCTGCTCAATCGTGCGGACAGCCATCACCCCTTGTAACTGCACCCTAGCTTGTACCCCAGCTCCAAATAGTGCTACCACCTTCCCATCCTGGCGAGCTAATAATTTCGCTGCCAAACCCCCAGCAGCACCAGTCCGTAAAGCTGTGAGGCTGTTGCCATCCATAAAAGCTTTTGGTTGTCCTGTTTGGGGATCTAATAATAACACCGTTGCTGTTACTGTTGGTAAGCCCAGTTCAGGGTTTTGATCATAAACAGAGACAATTTTAATCCCCAAATCTTGAGTTTGATGTAAATAAGCAGGCATCAATAAGGTGATACCTTTATCTGTAGCAATTGGGCTGCGTAGGGGTACGGTTGCCTGATTGGCTGCAAGTTGGGCAAATGCCGTTTTAACAGCATCAATAGCTTGGGGCATGGGAAGAACTGCCCTCACATCATCGGCTGAAAGAATCCTAATTTTCATGACTGGTTGATAATGAAGACGTTAAACAATTCGTAATTCGTAATTCGTAATTACGTTTTGTAATGGGGATTTAAACCCCAACACAAAACAAACAACCCGTAGGGGATGGGGTTTTAAACCCCTAGGAGTATAGATAAATGATTTACCGTCTCCAGTGAGCCTAATCTACTACTTGCCACCAACCAAAGGCTGGTCCAATAAAGCGGATGGTGACCCAAAGTACCACCATCAAGCCAATGCCAAACCAGCTTCCCCGCGTTGTCCATTTCATAAACAAATCTGCTTGGGTTTTGGTAATGGGAACCCAAGGGAGGATGCGAGATTCTTGACCGTATTTTTCTCCTAATGCAGCTTTACGACGCTTTGCTTCGCCCATGTTCTTAAAATCGAATGCTGTTTATGGTCGATCATAACGCTTGTATGCCAGCTGACTAATCATCATTATGTTAAGAATTATCTTCACTGTTGTGATTAAACAGGCTGGGATCTAAATAGTTGATTCTAGCTAAGGGACTCAAAGCACTGAGGACTTGAGCACCGTAACTGCGATTCACTACCCGGCTATCCAGTAAAGCCACAATTCCTTGACTTTCCCTGGCGGGAGCGATCGCTCGTTGTAATTCAGTTAAAGCAGTAGGTAATAAATATAACCGGAACCAATCTTGATGCGATCGCTTGTAGTGGGCAACTCTACCGGCTACCAGGGGGTGTTCCAATGACGGTAAGGGTAAAGTTGCCACAATCAACAACTGGGGTGAGGGTAAAACATTTTGATGCGATCGCCAAAATTCCCAACCACTGATTAAAATACTGTTTTCATCCAAGCAGGTTTTTTCTACTTGTACCCGGGAACCATATTCGGAGGCGAGAATTGCTGCTACCTGTCCCTTCAACGGTACATCTCCCACCAATACTACAGTTAACCCTGGGGCGGTAGCACTTAAACAAATGAGAGTGCGGACTTTATGAATGAATGCTGGTTGAAATTCTGGGGTATTGGGTAGGGGCAGTTGATAGGGAATATACAGCTGAATGGCCTCAGTTTGGCGATCGCTAGAAAAATTTAAACAGGTAACATCCTCTAAACCCATACGTTGGCGGAACAAAGGAGCTTCTGTATCCGGTTCCAAAGCACTACCAATTAATACCACCGGCTGTCTTTGCCAAATTGGTGCAAGTAATTGATCAACTTCTATGGGAGCGCAGTGGAGAGAGAATAAACCTTGGCGACGAGCAATGGTTGTCCAAGAGAGGGAAGTGTGGGGAGTGTGGGGAGTGTGGGGAGTGTGGGAAGTAAGATGAGTCAATAATTCCCAGAATTGTTGCCAGGGTTCTGGAAGATGAGGAACATCTAAAGCAGAATACAGACGCAGTAGGATTTCTGTTTCCGTTGCAGAAGTTAAATAACATTCGTAAGGATTGGCAGGATGCTGGAATATTTCATGGGTGAGTTGTGCTTTCGCTGACCGAATTACTTCAGCTTCTTGGGGACAAGCCAATTGGAGTTGTTCCCAGTCTTGGGGTTGAATGGTAACGGTGAGTTGTTGGCGTACCCAATCTTCTAAATCATCAACCCCATCAATAATTGTGGGGATACAGGGAAAACTATTTGCTGCCGATAACTGTGCTTTTAACCAAGCCTGGGGGGACATTAACAATAACCCGGAAAAATTTTCTCCAGGGAAAGTATCCCTAGTGTAGATCGGCTTATTGACTTGTAACCATTGCTGTAATCGGGGAATTTCTACCCGGAGTAACCTTTGCTGGACATCTTCGGGAGCCACAATAATGACAGCACCATGCCAAATCAAAGCCGATGCCACAAAACTAGTGCGATACAGTCCTTGATAGCCACAAGTTGCTCCCACTTGAATTAAAGAACTACGTCCAGTCCGTAAAGTACGCGCCACAAGCCTTGCCATCGTCAGATGATGGTGCCAAGAAGGTAAACCCGCCTGCGATCGCAGGAAGTTATGTAGTGATAAATGAACTTCTGCCTCAATCACAAGCTTTTAATCCCATAAAGTCATTTTTACTTCCAATCTCCCCACTCCTATTATGTCTCTTGTCAGCTTGACGGGTGTGACAGTCTCCTGTTCTGAGTTGTTAAACTACGAAACATCTCCTCTATAAAAATATTGCCCAACCCGATTGCAAAAGGTACTTTGGCAACAGTTCCGGAGTTTAGACCGACCTTCGGTCGAGGGAATAGGGAACGGGCAACAGGCAACAGTCAAAGGTTGTTGCCCTTGAGTTCCCTCGACCCACCAGTGGGTTCCAAGCCCCATCCTTTTGGGACGATTGCGTTGGACGGGGTTTAAATCCTCGTCCAACGCCTGCACTGTTCCCTGTTCCCTGTTAAGAGTTTCCTTTAACTACTGATTCATTACTAATTACCAAAGAACAATGGCAACATACACAGGAATTTCTAGCGAAGCCTTCAAACACCCCTTAGATATTCAAGCCGAACAAGCATTACGCAGCCTACCAGGATTTGATTTAATCGCCCGTAAATTTGTGGAGTTTATTTATGAGCGTCCCCAGTTGATTTCCCTCATGGGTAACTCCATTCAAGTTGGACCTCGCCAATACTCCACGATTTACCAGATATTTAGGGAATGTGTCCGAGATTTGGATATTTATCCAGAGCCAGGACTGTTTGTCGCCCAAAATGCCCAAGTAAATAGTTACGCTCTAGGTCAAGATCATCCTTACATAGTCATCAATACAGGTTTACTAGATTTACTTAACGAAGACGAAATTAGGACTGTAATAGCCCATGAATTAGGACATATTAAATGTGGTCATACTATTTTAATCCAGATGGCGATTTGGGCGATGAATGCTGCTGCTTTCTTGGGTGACGTTACATTCGGTTTAGGTAATTTTGTCAGTACTGGTTTAATTTTTGCTTTTTTTGAATGGCGACGTAAGGCGGAGCTATCGGCAGATAGGGCGGCATTATTGGTGATGGATGACTTAGAGCCGGTGATGTTATCAATGATGAAGCTTTCTGGTGGCAGTCACAAATATGCTAATGAATGTAGTTTACAAGAGTTCATTAACCAGTCAGACAACTATCAAGCTTTGGATGAAGACAGTTTGAATCAAGTGTACAAATTCCTACTTTACAATGGCGCTCAAGGGATGATGCTTACCCATCCTTTCCCGGTAGAACGGGTGCGTTATTTACGGGAATGGGCGGTTTCCCAAGAATACGAGCAAATCAAGCAAGGAAATTACAAAAAATCTCCGGCATCCGGTGCTGTGGATGTGCAGCCTGGAGGTGAAGAGAATCCAGAAGAGGTAGAAAATTTACGCCGACAAATTGAAGAGTTGCAGCGAGAAATAAATAAAATGAGAAATCCCAAATAAATACGTGGGTTCTGCTGAATAAATCTCTTAAACCAAAACTACCTTGAGATTCGTAATTGTTGTAGGTTGGGTTAGCGATAGCGTAACCCAACAGAACTATTGCTATCGTTGGGTTTCATTCTTCAACCCAACCTACTTAAACAATTCGTAATTCGTAATTCGTAATTCGTAATTACGTTTTGTAATGGGGATTTAAACCCCAACACAAAACAAACAACCCGTAGGGGATGGGGTTTTAAACCCCGCTTGAGTATAGATAAAAACTCCAGATTTCAAGATGGATGGGGTTTATCTTGTAAGCACCTCAGGCTAATACCTTTCTTGTAGCTTGCTTCCCGTAGGGTATGCCCGTAGACGTGTAAAGCCTACGGCTCCCGCTTCGCTTACCGCGCAGCGTGTCCGCGCTTGACTCAGCGGCTTGCCGTAGGCTAGGGAAACCTTCCCGCAGCAATGGACTCACCGCCTGCGCGGACTAATAAAAATCAATGTTTTAGCCCACCTAATCGTGGGCTTTGCTTCTAAAACTATTTTTTGAAATCAAGTGCGACGGTGAACTAAAGTAGCACTAGCTTGATCCGTAGGAACTAACAGCACCTCACTAATATTTACCCGACTTGGTCGAGTAACACAGAAAAACACCACATCAGCAATATCTTCTGGAGTTAAAGGTGTAAGTCCCTGGTAAACCTTTTTCGCCCGTTCCGTGTCTCCATGAAAACGAACATCGCTAAATTCCGTCTCTACCATCCCTGGATCAACAGAAGTTACCCGCACAGGTGTTCCTAACAAATCTTGTTTTAAACCCTCAGAAATGGCTCTCACAGCCGCCTTAGTGCCACAATAAACATTACCCCCAGGGTAGGTTTGATGTCCGGCTATGGAACCTATATTTACCACATGACCGCGATCGCGTTTTACCATACCTGGAACCACATAACGAGTCAAGTACAGCAAACCTTTAACATTGGTATCAATCATTTCTTCCCAATCCTGGAAATCACCCTCATGGAGCTTGTCTAAACCGCGACTCAATCCAGCATTGTTGACTAGAATATCGATCTCAGACCATTCTGGGGATAGTTGAGCAATAGCAGATTCTACCGCCGAGCGATCGCGCACATCTAATTGTAATAAATGTATCTCTAGAGAATTACCATACTTGGTTGTGAGTTCATCCCCTAATTGTTGTAAACGCTCATACCGCCGAGCCGCCAATATCAGCTTGGCACCAGCACCAGCAAAAATGTGGGCACAAGCAGTACCTATACCACTACTCGCACCAGTAATTAAAACAATTTGATTTTGTAGAGACACCATGAGCAAATAATTCGTAATTCTTATAGTGCTACGCGCTAGGGAACAGGCAACAGGAAACAGGGAGCAGGCAACAGGCAACTTAAACTACCTCCATTACTCCGGGCGGGGAAACCCCGCCCCTACTCTTTCCCCCCATCATCCCATCAACTATCAACTGTCAACTGTCAACTAACAACTAACAACTAACAACCATCACTCCATCACTCCTTCCCTCTTACTTAACTATTCGCATACGTTGAGTAATCATAGTCATACCCTCACCCCGCAAAATCACTGCGGAAATCCATTGGTTTCCAGGGGTAGAGGGTGCCCGTCCAATCTTAAATAGTCCCCCAGCTCTGAGTAATTCTAATTCCACGTTGGAAGGATTGAGATATTTGTTTGGTTGAATGGTTTCTTCCATAGCCTTACCCAAAATAAAATCTTCTCCCAAAGGTTCTTGAACAATGGCATCAAAAGTATACTGCTGGCCTACTTTCACCTGCTGTGGTAATTTCACATCCACTTGGGGTGGTTTAATTCCAGAAGTAATTTTGGTACGTTCCGATAAAACTTCTTGACGGGTAATTTTATTCCCTGTTAACCTTTGACGGGAACGGATTGTAGCATTTAAAGCTAGATTATTTTCATTGGCAGATGGCAAACCAGTTATTTTGGTCACAGTTTCAGCAATAATAGAATTACCTTCTGATTTCCAAGATTGTAGGCTTGTGCTATATCTCAACTTGGGATACTTTTGCCAAAATCTGCTTAAAGCCTGCTCCATAGTTTGACGGTTTAAACCATCTGTATGGGTAAATACGGGGCTATAGAACTGCATCACCCCTTTAATATCACCTTTGCTTGCTGCTAGATCAATTTGCGAAAGTAAGTTTTTCAATTGGGGAGGAGCACTATCAGGTGTCTTGGCTAGAGCAGGTTTACCCAGACTGACTAATCCAAATGTGACCAGAAAAAAAAGTAACCAGCGATTCATAAGCAATCGAGATGGGTATTTCAGTAGTAAGGTAATAAAGTTAGACATTGGCAATTATTTGTAGATGGCAATTTGGCTACGGAAAGTAGATAAATTGTTTTATCTTAAATTAACCTGAGAGTCCGAACGGTATAGGTTGGATGGCAAACGCACCGATAAAATTATTAATAGCTGCTAGTGGTACTGGGGGACATTTATTTCCAGCGATCGCACTGGCACAAGAGTTATCAGATTATGACATAGAGTGGCTGGGTGTACCCAATCGACTAGAAACTCAGTTGGTTCCCCAACAGTATAAATTGAATACCATCCCTGTGGCAGGGTTCCAAGAAAAGTTTGGTTTGGGGACTTTGCGGGTTTTGGGTGGACTGATAGGTTCGGTATTACAAGTCCGCCAGATATTGCAACGAGGAAAATTTCAAGGAGTATTCACCACTGGGGGCTATATTGCTGCTCCTGCTCTCATTGCTGCCAAAACTTTGGGAATACCTGTAATTTTTCATGAATCTAATGCCCTACCTGGTAAGGTAACACGGTTTTTTGGACCTTGGTGTGATGCTGTGGCGGTGGGATTTGATGTGGCAGCCCAACATTTACGCCGTAGTCGCACAATTTATACCAGTACTCCAGTGCGTTCCCAATTTCTAGATGAGAGCAATGTTACCAGCTTAGATTTGCCAATTCCGGAAAACGTGCCCTTAATATTAGTTTTTGGCGGTAGCCAAGGAGCAGTAGCTGTTAATCAGTTGGTACGTCAATGTGCCCCAGCTTTGTTTAAAGCCGGTGCGTATGTAGTTCATTTAACAGGTAATAACGATCCCGAAGCCCAGAGTCTCCAGCATCCTCAGTACATATGTTTGCCATTCTACGACAAGATGGCACCTTTATTACAGAGGGCAAATTTAGCCATTAGCCGGGCTGGTGCGGGTAGCATCACTGAGTTAGCCGTGTGTGGAACTCCAGCAATTTTAATTCCTTACCCCTTTGCGGCCGAAGACCATCAAGCTTATAATGCCCGTGTTTTTACTGAAGCAGGTGCTGGTTTTAGTTACAATCAGTCGGAATTAACTCCTAAAATCTTGCAAACTCAGGTATTAAGCTTATTAGATGCACCAGAAGATTTACAAAAAATGGGGGAAAAAGCTAAGGGAATTGCCCTCACAAATAGTGCCCACAAGTTAGCACAGTTGGTACGGGACGTGGTGGAGAGGTGAGGGAGTGAAGGAGTGAGGGAGTGAAGGAGTGAAGGAGTGAAGGAGTGAAGGAGTGAAGGAGTGTAGACGCGTATCCCTCACGGGACGCTTTGCGACTCAGCGGCTTCCCGTAGGGTAGGAGTGAAGGAGTGAAGGAGTAGGGGCGGGGTTTCCCCGCCCGGAGTGAAGGAGTATAGACACGAAGGATTAAATCTAAAATCTCTATGAATCAAGATTTAACACAACAATGGTTAACAGAAATTCAGGCACTGAAACAACAACTGGTGGAATTACGAGAAGAACGAGATACTGCCTGGGAAAGTGCCGAAAAGTGGCGTAAATTATACAATACTGAATCCGAACAACGACGTAGCGATGCTCAACTATCACAACAAGCGATCGCATCTTTAAAGTTAGAAATCCAGCAGATGCGAGGGATTGATGAAGGACTGATCGATGAAACTACTACAGATGAAGCGATACAGGGAGAAATAGAAAACCTCAATTCTGTAGAGGAATTACGAGATAAATTAATTACCACCCTCAAAGAACGGGATCAACTCCTACAAGCATTAAAAACAGAACAAGAAAAACACGCCCAAACCCGGAATAATCTAACAACTGCCCTTGGTGATGCCATTGATGGCTTGGCAAAGGAAAAGGCGGGAGTGAGGGAGTGATGGGATGATGAAGTAATAAGTAATAAGTAATAAGTAATAAAGAGAAATTTGTCTCCTTCACTCCTTCCCTCCTTCACTCCTTCACTCCTTCCCTCCTTCCCTCCTCTCGATCAAAATCCCATAGCCTTAGCTACTGCGTCAATTTCTGGGGCAATTCCCTGTTTGATTTGGCTGTTGCTGTGTTTAATGGCAGTATCTGGATCTTTTAAACCATTGCCCGTGAGGACGCAAACCACCGTTGCTCCTGTGGGTATTTGGTCTTTTACTTGCAACATCCCCGCCACAGAAGATGCACTGGCTGGTTCACAAAAAATGCCCTCTTCTGATGCCAAAATCCGATAGGCATCCAAGATCTCTGCATCTGTAACGGCGCGAAAATTTCCTTGACTGGCATCTTTGGCAGCGACTGCTTTTTCCCAACTCGCAGGATTACCAATTCTAATTGCCGTAGCGATAGTTTCTGGGTTTGCCACTGGTTGCCCATTTACCAGAGGTGCTGCACCTGCGGCTTGAAATCCCATCATTTTTGGCAAGCGATCGCACCTTCCAGCTTGATGATACTGACAAAACCCCATCCAATAGGCGGTGATATTACCAGCGTTACCCACGGGTATACATAACCAGTCTGGAGCATTACCTAAAGCATCAACCACTTCAAACGCGCCGGTTTTTTGACCTTCCAAGCGGTAGGGATTCACCGAATTGACTAAGGTAATGGGGTAGTTGTCTGCCATTTGACGGACGATTTCTAAAGCGCGATCAAAATTTCCTTTAATGGCTAAAACTTCTGCCCCATAAAGTAAAGCCTGTGCCAATTTACCTAGAGCTACATAGCCATCAGGAATTAACACAAAGGGACGCATACCTCCCCGTCGTGCATAGGCTGCTGCTGCCGCTGAAGTATTACCTGTACTTGCACAAATCACAGCTTTTGCACCGGCTTCCTTAGCTTTGGAAATTGCCATGGTCATTCCCCGGTCTTTAAAGCTGCCGGTAGGGTTCAGACCATCATACTTTACATATACGCTCACTTGCCTACCAATGCGTTCTGCCAAGGCAGGAGCAGGTATTAGAGGGGTATTACCCTCCAACAGGGTCACAACCGGGGTTTTTTCGCTAACAGGCAAATATTCGCGGTAGGCTTCTATTAGTCCAGGCCAGGGTTGGCGGTGGGATTTTTCAGCAGACAGGCTCAAAGTCACGGGATCTATAAAAGACGATGCAATTATTAACATATCATCAGCCACTGCCAAATGTAGTCATTAGAAAAACTTGGAACAAAAATATAACTCTTATTGTCAGTCTGTACACCAATGCAAATGAATCATATAAGTAAAAATGATGTCATATTTATTCACAAATCTTAAAATATGAGCTAGGATATTGTGTTTAAATGGTGTGAGCTAATTTGTGGAGCTAATAAAAAATGTCTGCATCATCTAGTGTTTCCGATCGCCCTTCCCACACAGCTGGAACCCAGAAATTGAACAATAACAAGTGTATTTACCAGGTAGATCAACAAGTTAAGTTTATCCATTTGCAAGCAGAGGTAGATTGCTTGCTACAGCAGTTACAAAATTTACAGAAGCAAAAATTATCCAGTCAAACCCATAAAAATTAGTGGTCTTTTTCATTAGTTATGAGGGCTAGGCCAAAACAATTCGTAATTGATAATTGATAATTCATGGGTTCGTGCCCACGGATGAATCCTCTTTTTTGAATCAAGCAAAATTTAAAATTTATCCGATCACAAATCATAAAGATTCCACTGTCCACTGTCTGTGTAATTCAAAAATCCGTGATCCATAAATAAATTTACGGGCTTGCACCATTAATTATGAATTAATAATTATGAATTAATTGGTCATAGCTCCCCGACTTCTAAATCAATATCTGCACATTGTAGTAATTTCTAGGATAGAAGTCGGGGATCGCTCACGCCCGCGAGGAGTCAAAATTAATGAAAAAGACCACTAATACTCCACCACATTAGTTCTGCGGGGTAAAACAATTGTAGTGGGAGCGTCTCGCTCCCTACTGTAAAGAAGCGGGCAAGATGCCCGCACTACAATAAACTGTCAAAATTAATGTGGTGGACTACTAATTTCATTTAAGGAAATAGAACTTACCTAACCTGAGTTCGGGATAAGAAATCCTCGAAACACCTGATGTTTCGTTGTTCGTTCTCAAACCATGTTTGAAGTTATTCTCAATAAGCCATGTTGTTGATATTAGTCTCATTTATGAACCTGATTGACAAAATGATGCCAATTTAATCCCTTCTTTAAGCACTTAGAGTTTGGCTAAATTCTTACAGAATAAGCTTTTAGCTTTTGGCTTAACCTGAACTCAGGTTAATTTTAACTCCGAACACCGAACTCCGAACACCGAACTCAGGTTACCTAGGTTTTGACTAAGTGTTACTCAAACCGTTTATTCTCCTTTGACCAACGCTGGAGAGTATATTTTTGGCGATTTTCTACTAATAATACAGGATAATTAGCAGTAGGCAGTTTAGCGATCGCTGTCAATGTTTGGGAATTATTAGGCTTAAATTCAGAGTAAATGATTTTACCACTATCTGCAAATATCAGAGTGCGGATTTGTTTACTCTGTTGTGGTTTACTATCTGAATTAGCTTTTTTCCAAGTACTAATTAATTCTGGGGAAATAGTAACTAATATTTCATCACTATTATCATTGGTAATATCTACTACTTTTACGGGTAAATTGGTTAGTAGTTGACGTAGCTTTGACAGTTCAGGATTTATATCGGTGGAAATATCGCCGGATGTTTGCAGTGAGCGCCAAATAGTCTGGATTATTTCTTCTTCCTGTTCCGGGTACTCCTGAGACAGCTGCTCAAAATTCATAGGAGATGGTTGTACCCATTCCAAGGCTCCAGTAGTTACAGCTAAGGGTTGCAGCTGATGGCTATTGCTATATTCTTGTTCACGGGTGGTTGTGGCTGCGGCTAATAGAGTTAATACCCCATTTTGCAATTGTACAGCTTTCAAACTAGCGATCGCATTTCGTTGCTCTTTATTTGGCAGCCAGGTAATAATCTCAATAGTTGAATTGGGCTTAATACCCAGTTTTTTTTGTAGATATTGACTGGGAGAATCTGAAGGTAATTTCAAGCTATTAAAAGGTAGATATTGCCAGCTTTGTCCGTCATGAAAGGCAGTCACCTCTATTTGATACCAAGTTTGATTATTTTTGGGTGTTAGGTTATCCTCATCAGTCAATGGTAGCCATGCTGATGCTTTCACAGCTAGATTTTTTTTGGCCGTACCCACAATTCGGGTAGGGTGAGTGGAATTAACTTGTGTGGGGGACACTTCACCATTCAGTTGTGCCAACAGCTTTTTAATTTTCCTGCGAGTTGCTGCTGTCATGTGAGATTGTTTGCCTAGCCATGAATTAACCTTTGTTTCTCCTTCCCGAGCGGCTAAAATTAGTGCTGCCAAGATTTGGACCTCGGCTCGTTTGGGATTGACTTGCAAAGCCGCTTGAGTCCGCTTCCACAATCTGCCCCCATCAGCCTGGAAGAGATTAGCTATTTCTTCATAATTCTGGGGTGATTTAGTCAATACTTGTAAAGCTTTTTCCCAACGGCCATCAATTAAATATGCCAAAATTTGTTGACTGGGAGCAGCCCAGCTTTTATCTGCTTGTGCCTTAGTAAGTTGTGAGTGCAAGCCAATCAAATCCATTTGTGCCTGGGCAGTAGCAGGTAGTAATCCTCGACGCTGCTTTTTAATGAATTGCAGCCACTGCCAAGCAGGTGTCCACAGTCCACTCCGGGCAATGACTAAAGCTTTTCCATAACCTCCATCACCCATAGCTGGTTGTTGGAGGGTAATTTCTTCGAGTTGGAAAGGATTGAGAAATAACTTCACAGATTTGAGTTGGTAAACCTTCAGCCGTGGTTCTAAGCCAGTAGTTTGTTCCACTACTAACTCCTCCCGCTCATCCCCAGTTACCTGCTGCCATTTGGGTAACTTCCCTGAAGGACTAGTCCAAGACAGCATTTTTTGCAGGCGATCGCGTTGGGGATTATAAAATATGATATGCCCATAGGCGATCGCTTTTGTGACTTGCTGTCGTTGACCCCGTAAATAAAACCAAAACCCTGAAGACGGTACACCATCTTTATACTGTCCCACTTGACTTAGAGGTAAAGAAATACTGCTAGTTTGATTTTTCCTTTCATCCTCCCCTAAAGGAGCAGTCACAAAGGATTCTTCCGGTCCAGTGACGGGTAATTGGGTTGTTAAATAGTAATATTTTTTTGACTGGGATTGCCATTCTGACTCTCGCGCTGGTTGATAAATCCTCAGTTCGGTGATTTCTTGGCAATCTGACTGACAATTAGGACGCTGGCGTAACACTGGTAATAGAAAAGGTTTTGGGGAATTATTACCTGCATTACTCAAAGGAATAGTTTCCCCTGCTTGTAACTGTTTTTGCTTTATACTAGCAGTAATTTCCCTTATAGTTTGGGGTTGTTCTCCACGGGATAAGGAAATTCTTGCCCATGCTGGTAACAATTGATTTAACCGTCCCAAACCAGAGGGATTAAACATAAATAAAATACTGATCCAACCAAGGGTAAATAGCAAACCACCACTAGTTAACAAAATTGCGATCGCCATCATCCCAGGTAGCCAATTTCCCTGTTTTCGGGAGTTTTTTAGCAATTTGGGTTTTCGTCGATCGTTCTGATTGGTAGATAATTTTCCCTTCACCTTAAGTAACTTTTTTTGCAGTTTTTTCACCTTTTGCTTACCAGTGACAGAAGACTTATGACGCTGTGTTTGTTTTTTATATGGTTTGGGAGATGGATTAGGGGAGCATTTTGCCATGTTATTTATCAGTGAATATAATGGCTTTTTATATGTATTATCATTCTTTTATACTCGCATAAGCTCTAGATGACCAGCACATATAAAGTATGATTTAAAACTATTTCAGTAATATTACTCATGCAATTTCTGGATTATTTCCTATAAGCTCATCCGTTGAATGTGTGTGTGCAAAGTATAAAAAGTTGAAAAATAGTCAATTCTGCCTTATTGGCGGTTTGTTAGTGGCGATAGTCGGTGGACTATCGCAGAGGACACTAGCTATGCCTGAGGAAGCAGCACCATCTATAGAGGTAGCTGATATTACCACCTCCTCTGCCGCCGATGATGTATTATCGGATGCCAAAAATTCCTCATTAGATCAAAAACCGATGGAGCAAGTAACATCGGTTTCCCAACTCAGAGATGTACAACCCACAGATTGGGCTTTCCAGGCATTACAATCTTTAGTAGAACGTTACGGTTGTATTGCGGGTTATCCCAATCAAACCTATCGCGGCAATCGGGCATTAACGCGATATGAGTTTGCTGCTGGCTTAAATGCTTGCTTAGATCGGGTGAATGAGTTAATAGCCACAGCTACTAATGATCTAGTTGCCCGGGAAGACCTGACAACTTTACAAAGATTACAAGAAGAGTTTTCTGCGGAATTAGCAACCTTACGGGGTCGTGTTGATGCCTTGGAAGCACGTACAGCGGAGCTAGAAGCCAATCAATTTTCCACTACCACCAAACTGAAAGGTATTACAGTTATTGGTCTTCAGGGACGTACTAGTAACCGAGCTGATACTAATCAAGATGGTATTAGAGATACTCAAGACCCAGGTACTAATACTGATGTAATTACCTTTAATCAGTTATTTTTAAACACCCAATTTAGTCCCCGTGGTTATTTGGTAACAGGTTTATATGCTGGTAGTGGATCGACTTCACCCAAGCTCAGTAGTGATTTTCTTTTGGGCTATGAACTCAACACGAACAGTAGTTTCATCGTTAATCACCTGCACTATCACCATCTAATAACCGACAATTTAGCCATGATGGTAGGTACAGCCGGCGTTGATATGTTATGGGCTTTCCGGGGTCCAAACCGGGAAGAAAGTGCATCCAATGGACCTTTATCATGGTTCGCTCAAAGAAACCCTATTTTAAATATAGGATTTGGCGGTGCTGGTATAGCTTTTGATTGGCAATTTACTAAAAATGCTAGTTTACAAGCAATCTATACCAGTGCGAATCCCGGCAATCCAGGACCTCGCAGTGGATTATTTGATGGGAATACTACCACTGGCGTGCAATTATTACTGACACCAGCTAAGACTGTAGATACCAGCCTCTATTACGTTAATAATTACTCTAGCGATGGAGTGTTGGTCCCTCCTATTGTGGGCAGTGGAGTAGGAGATTTTCGTTTAGCCAATGACGCACCCTTACAAACCAATGCCGTTGGTGCAACAGTCAACTGGCGTGTTTCTCCTCAAATTACTTTAGGCGCTTGGGGTGGTTATACCAACTCCCGCATGCCTGGAGAATCGGGGAATGTAGAAACAACTAATTATATGTTTTATGCCAATTTCCCCGATTTATTGGGTAAGGGAAACTTGGGCGGCATCTACGTCGGACAACCACCTAAAATCACCAGTAGCGATTTACCTGTAGGCAGAAATATACCTGATGTTGAACCCGATGGACAACCAGGAACTACAACCCATATTGAAGCGTTCTATCGCTGGAGATTAACAGATAATATCAGCGTTACTCCCGGTATTATCCATATTATAGAACCTGGTCACACTCCAGATAGTGATTCAATTACTCTTGGTATTGTCCGCACCAGTTTCACTTTTTAATTTATCTAGCATCGATGAGCATCTACCGCTTTCATCAGCTATGTATTAAGTTAGTGCTTTCAAGTATTTGCCTAAATTATCCAGTAAAAGTGATTGAACTGAGTGTATAAAAAAGTGGTTTCCGGAAAACATTTGCACTTGGAAAGAATTTGTTGTTTGCCATCTCCACCCTTCTAGTTCTTGGAGATTTACTTCTTGATCTTCTAATCCTCCAAAAGCAGTTATCGGACATTCAAGTAGTGGCTTTTGGGCGTAAACATAAGTTTCTAAAACTGCAAAATCTGCCCGTATAATAGGGGTGAGCAATTCCATTAATTCGGCATTTTCCAAAACTGAAGCAGGTGTACCATTGAGACGGCCAAGTTCTTGTTTAAACTCAATGTCTGGTAGTGCGTGGATGGGTGATTTTGGTGACGGTATTTGGGGCGCACGACTAGCAGAAACAAATAGATGAGCTGGCTTTTTATCATGTTCTTGGCAAAGATAACGAGCCAGTTCAAAACAAAGTAATCCACCCATACTGTGACCGAAGAAAGTAAATGGTTTATCTAAATATGGAAGGATAATGGGAGTTATATCCCTAACTAGGGATTCCATTCGTGTAAATAGAGGTGATTTGATCTGTATTCCTCGTCCTGGAAGTTCTACAGGACAAACTTCGATACTTTTAGGTAAGCTATCTGCCCATGTACGAAAAATTAAAGAGTTACCACCTGCATAGGGAAAGCAAAATAATCGCAAGGAAGCACTCGGATTATTTTTAGGAAAGGTCACGCAGGAGTTGGTCATAGATAAAATCTTCATAAATAGTCTTAAATTATACTGTTAATTATAGTTCTTCAGTACTTGTTATGCCAAAATAATAAATTATAGCACTACGCAATTAGGGCGCGGACATTGTTGAATGCACCAAACCTATGAATAGTAAACTTATTACTTATTACTTATTACTTATTACTTATTACTTGCGCGTAGCGCTATATATCCAATTGAATAAACATCTAATTCAGAAAATATTGCCACAACTTTTTTACTGATTGACCACAGCGATAAGCCTTCGGCATAGCTTAGCTTACCGCCAACATATTTTTTGATCAACTACCCTCTTAAAAACTCAAGGACTAAGCGATTGAAATCATCGGGATATTCCAAATATGGCCAATGACCACAGTTGTTAAATAAGTGTAATTTGGCATCAGGAATTTTATTAGCAGCAGTTTCTGCATAGCTAACAGGGATAACCCGATCTTGTTTTCCCCACATTATAAGTGTAGGGGCTTGAATTTGTGTCAAATGTTCACAAATACTGTTTAAAAATTCCGGTTTCATTCCCCAGAAATTTGCAGTTGTCCGAAAAACGCGTAACTGAAATTGTAAAACTTCTAAGGGTAGATTTTGGTATACAAGGTTCACAAATTCATCGTTGAAAAAGTTTTCTGGATTATGAGCGCACTGTCGAATCATAAATTTACTAGTAGCAATACTTGGTTTATTTAAAACCTCACCAATTCCCGGAATCGATGAAATACGCATTGCTAAACCTACGGCTTTGCCTAAACCAGCACTGCCAATTAAAACTAATTTATTTACTTTTTGAGGACAAGCTAATGCCAATTTGAGTGCAATAGCTCCACCTGCTGATGTTCCCACCACATTAGCATTTGATACGCCTACTTTATCCATAAACTGGATGACAAAATTTGTTAAATCATCATAGTTATATGTTTTTTCAGGCTTGTCACTCTTGCCCGAACCTACCCAGTCCAGAGCATAAACTTGATGATTTTGCCCTAAGACAAATATGTTTTTGTACCAGTAATCTGTTGATGCACCAGCGCCATGAATCAGTATAATCGGTGTTCCATGTTCACCAACTTTCCAGTAGCGAGTATTAATACCTTCTATATTAATGTAATTGTCGATTGGCATTTCCATGAATATTTACCTTGGAAGCAGAATTAAAAATTAAGCTAATCCCCTGACTTTAAGCAGGGGATTTCACGTTGACTGTTGATTGTTCACTTCAATTCAGCCAACAATTAACCTTAATGGCGATGGAGGCGGCTTTCCAGGGGCAAACGCATCTAAATGACTCTTGACAAAAACCCTAATAAATGTATCAACGCAAGAATCACGATTGAAAGTTTGATTTATTTTCCGAGGCTCACAGCGATGCCTGCGGCAGGCTACGCCAACGCCTAAATATTGTCAATCACCGGGCGTTAATGCAATTATTTTGGGCTTTATTCATAGGATGGGTTTGCCCTGGGCGGCTTTCCTCCCCAGAAGCCAAGAAGTTTAAGAGTCGGCATTTATAAAATTATAAGCTTAAATAGATTTAGTTCTTAATAAATTCTTTATTTCTGATGGTAAAGATTGCATCAGCTTTCTAGTGTTTGTATCAATTAAGACTAAAGTTAAGTGTGCTGTTACATAGGTTTCTTCCCTTTCTAACGATTGAATCTGATAGTCCCAATCAAGCCTGATTCCACTTACTTTAGATTTCATAGAAGTTCTGACAACGGCTACCATTCCCATTTGCATAGGTTGATGATAGCGAACTGATAAATCAACAACAGGTAAATCACAACCTAAGCTAGTCAATTTGGCATGATCGATTCCAATAGAGTGCAAATATTCTATCCGTGCCTCCTCCATCCAGTTTATGTAAGAACCATGCCAAACAACACCTCCATAATCCGTATGATGAGGTTGTACCCGTACTAAATATTCAAACCAATTTTCATCTATATTTGAAGATGATTTTTGAATAGACTTGATCATAGGGGATTGAGATTGCATTTGAACTTAAAATTCTAAACTAAACAACATTAGGACTTACACACTCGTTACGTTGGCGTAGCCTCTCCCGGAGGGGCTTAAATTCAGGTGTCTGGAATTGCTTCCTTAATTTTTTTCATGAAAACTCCCCAACATATAGAAGGTTGGGGAATTTCGCAGAATTAGTTAAAACTTAAATGTCGTTCTCAGAGTAACAACCACAAAATCATCATTGTCAGCATTCTGATTCGGTGCAGTAATCCAGATTATTCCGGGGGTGATAGAAATAAAATTATTGAGTTGATACTTATAGAAAGCTTCAAGATGTAATGAAGTATCCTCATCTCCAATAGATACATCACTACCATTACTGCCAGATTGAAGACCTACAAGAGTAGGTTCTTGTCCGATAATAATACCACCAAGACTACCTGATTTACCCAAATCAGGAAAAGCAAGGGTGATAGCCCAGTTTAAAAGTTGAGCATCGCCAACCTTCAAGATACGACCATTTGTAAAGCCAGTCCAACCACCAAGATAAAAGTTATCACTAATTTTAAAATTAGCCTGAAAACCGTATGAATTTGTAATAGTCGGACTAAAGTTTCGTCCTAAAAATACATTGGGATTACTGGCCTGAAAACTGCCAACCAGAGGTGCAGGTAAAGGACCTACTACAGGATTAGCAAAATAACTATTAATGTAAGTAAGACCAAACTGTATCCGTTCACTGGGTATAAAAGTAAGTTGTCCTAAAGCACTATAGTTACCTTGAAAAATTCCTGTATTTGGATTATTAGCTTCATTACTAAGGTAACCTGCGCTCAACAAAACTGATTCAGTTAATTTAACTTTCATACCAACACCAAAACCACCACTACCAAAACGATAAATGGGGTTACGCTGTCCAAATGCAGAAATAGATCCGCTACCCCGTTCATTATCATCGAAAAAGGGATTAATAGTAGGGGTATAATACTCATGGCGTCCACCTGTAGCCATTAATACAGCCTCTATTTTATCACCTATAGGAAAATAATAAACTAACTTATCTAGTTCCAGTTGATTATTAGTTCCGTATGCTTCTGTGAGCAGAGTCCCTTCAAAACTGGGAACACTAGCTGTTCTAAAAGGGGTAAACCTATTCAGTCTTTCGTTCACTTGTACATTAGAACCATATCTGAAACTAGAAATCAACTGATCTTTACCAGAAAAGCTAGACGTAAAGTCTAGGTAAGTCACATAGGAAAAAATAGTTGAACTTGAGTTACTGTCTCTAAAAAGATCAGAAACAGCAAAACTAGCTTCACCACTAAATTTCGTTACAGTTGAAAACTGTGTAGTTTCTAGTTGGCTAATACTGTTATCTATAATGTCTATCCTATTTGTTAATTCTGTCAATTCAGATGCAAATTCTGTCTGCAATCGCTGTACAGTAACTAAGGTATCTTTGTCAGCTAAACTTGAATTGCCTGTTGATAACCTTTGGTCAATTTGTTCTAAAGCTAGACTTAAAACTTTTGCGAACTCGTAACGACTCAAACTTCTGTTACCCTGAAATGTACCATCAGGATAACCAACTATCAGTCCGTAACGTTCAATCAAAGATTGCAATGCTTGAAAGGCCCAATCACTAGGTTGCACATCTGACAACTGAGAAACAGAAGTTACTTGGTCAGCTTCAGTACTAGAATCATTATCAAGAGGCTCTAACTCAACTTGAGCTTGACTCAGAATATTATTAACTGGGACATCTGTGGAAGTAAGCCCTGAAAATTTATCTTTGACAACATTCCTCTCAGTTTCTAATTTAAATGCTGAAACAGGTATATTTAAGATTAATATATACAATAATATAGAACTAGAAAATAATATTTTATCCCAAAAAGCATTCATTATTCGGCGTTGCTGAATCAAAATATAAATCATGCGATCATCTCAAACTTACCTGTGCTGCGGGCGTTTCTACAGTTATTTTTGCCTCAAAAATAATCTATTCAAGAGTTGGCAGTGCTTTATCATAATTATCTCATGAAAGTGATGAAAGAGCCTTATGCAACTCCAATATTTAGCGTGCAGAAACAACATCTTTCTGCCAGTAAAGGCGTTCTATACGTTCACGAGTTAATTTTAGTACTTTATCAAAACGACCTAACTGCATTCCTGCAAGACTTATATTCTTGTTTGCTATTCCTTCAAGCATTTTTTTATCTAACTTAGTTTCATAATCTAATAAAAATGTTGCTACAGGATTTAAAAACCGACTAAATACAGCTAATTCTGGAGACATAAAAGAAAACATCATCATTTCTGTTTCTTGGTCATTAACTGGATTAAAAAATACTGCGCCTTGTGCCTCTCCTTTTCTAAATTCAGAGTTATTGGAAGGAATCCAGTAATTTTTGATATTGATATGTACCGGAGAAAATAGAACTTCTAACTCGCCTACAAACAAACTACCACGTTTGTAACCCAGTAATAATTCTAATAATCTAGGCATTTTCTTTTGTGGTCCCTTATTGATAATTCGTACTGCATCCTCTGCCACCTCAAGAGAACTCTCAACCAGGGGTATTCCTTCTACATCGTGCCCAAGGAAAACATGAGTTGTACAACTATGCTCAATCTCAGAAAAGTTATCTACTAATAATTCTAGAGGTGCTTGGATACGATAATGTAAAGTACAAACTTGATGGAGTTTAGGATTAGCTATTGTTGGTAATTCTGCAGTAGAATTGATTTCTTTGACCCAAATTGCCCCATATTTTTCGGCAACATCATAAGATTTTACACATGGCTTTAGTATTGGAGTACTAGGACTGATCCCTTTCCCATCTCGATCATAATTCCAGCCGTGATAAGGACAAACTAGACGATTTCCCTTGACACTCCCCTTGCTCAATCGCATTCTTCGGTGTGGACAACAATCTTCTAATGCCCCTAATATTCCATTTTTACCCCGAAAAACAACTAATTCCTTTCCACAAAAATTGACACTCACTGGCTGATGTTTTATATCTTTAGTTCTCAAAACAGGATGCCAGAAATTATGTGCTTTCATGACTTGTACCTTTGCCTGCCTAAATGTATCAACATTAACCGCTCCTTTTAATTTGAATAAATCTGAACCTGATTAAACAAAGTTATACCTATTCAAGACGTAGGTCGAGCAGTGCTACCTACTTGCAGGCAGGAATCTTGCCTACTTGATGAACAGCATCTCCCAATGTTGCTTTTACTAGATGAGAAGAATGGTCACGCAAATTAATCTTTATTTAACCCTTTTCAAATAGGTTTCCTTCTTGATCGCAATATTTTTATAAGCGCGAAAGTGATTAAAGAGGGATAAGATGGGGAATTAAACCCCATCTCATATATAGTAGATGTCCTCAGGTGAGGGTACTTCTATCTGCTCCCATGTACTTACCTACTGATTTAGGACTGTTATGGAAGTGTTATTTTTCAGGCTTTTTTAGCTATAGCACGATAGCCATTACTACCATATATAGATTCAATTTCTATCTCTTCAAATCCTCCATCAACTAAGTGTTCACGAATTTCTTCAGGGGTGTATCGGTGAAAAACATCTTTGTCGAGTCCTTTCTCAAGATCATTGAATCCAATAGCAGTCAGAGGGTAAATGATCCTCTGGCGGAAAATTTTGTATAGCCAATTGACATCATTACGTTCTGATTCAACTTTGCAAGCATGGGTGAAGATACTTTTAACTGCCCAATTCTCACTAGGTACGGCAAGTACAAATTTAGCTCCCGGCTTAAGTAAACTACCTATTTCTTTGATTGCTGCCCGCCGCTCTGATTGAGTTGCAAGCATATAAACGGTAAAATGAGCTACCGCACCTTCAAAAAAGCCTAAATTTAAATCTCCAAGGTGACGCATATCACCTTGCTTAATATTGACTCTATCTGCCAAACCAAATTGTTCAGCACGGTATCGAGCATAGTTAGCACCACCTTGGCTAATTTCTACACCAACTAAATGCCCACCGTTGCTTAACCATGAACGGGCATGGTGAATAAGACGACCATTACCACAACCAACATCAATTATTCGATCTGATACTTTGGGAGCCAAAGCCTCAAAAGCACCTTTGATTGAAAGGTCATAGTTGATCGGAATAACGGGGTCAAAAAGATTAAAGCGATAGAAAAATGACCAGGCAGACTGTTTTGTTAGAAGAACTGAGCTTGTCATATTAAACACCTCTCGAAATAGTTAAACAAATTGACATAAGTTCTCAACAGATAATTAATTGAAATTATGCGAATTCATTACAGTGGGAGGGTTAATAAACCCACTGTGAATAAAATGTGAGAAATATGTTTTTAATAAATCAATATTTACCGAAGGACAGACTATAGTAGACTTTGTTAAACTCTGGAGAGTATTTTGGCAACCTAATTGAGGTCTTTGAATTTGGGCAGACATTTCTGTTTCAGACATATTTATTGTACCAAAAAAGAGAGAAGCTAATGGATATAATGCATTATTATCACTAATATTTATGTGTTGAATTAATTCTGTTTGCCACTGTGTATATGAGGTTTTTTGCAGAGTATAGCCAAAATCCTTAATCCATTTCATAATATCATTCCAATTAACAGGTTCAGGATTGACTAAGTGAAATACTTGATTTAAAGAATCTAGTTGTCGTGAAAGATAAACAATAGCACTGCTTGCATAATTTACAGGTGTTATATCTATTAGAGTATCTAAATCTGGCGCAAGACCTAACTGAATGCAGCTTTTGATCATTCTCCAGACAAAATCATTTGTGTTACCAACACCATTTTGACTATGACCTCCTAAATTTCCAGGTCTGTAGATAGTAGTAGGAATACCTCTAAGACGTGCTGATATCATTAACTTTTCAGCAACCCATTTGCTTTGAGCATAACCCCTAAAGAGTCCTTGAACTTTATCCAAATCATAGTTTTCATTAATAATTGGAGATTCAGAGGTAGTAATTGATTCAAATACAGCAATTGAAGAAGTAAAATGTATTGGCTTAACCTTACATTCAGCAGCTAACCTAATCACTTCTTGAGTCCCTAAAACATTGCTTGATTTGAGATATGAGTATGGATAAGTAAAATTAACTATTGCACCATTATGATAAATGGCATCAATTTCACTAGCAAGTTTTTGATATTTATTAGATGTAATTCCTAAAAAAGGACGGGATAAATCACCGATAACAGGAAAGATTCTAGTACTAAAACCACGTCGCCAAAGTCCATAATTTTCTAAATTTTGTCTGATTTTTTGTTTGGATTTCTTAAGATTATGTGAACGAACTAAACAGTAAACACGCCCCTCTGTCTGCTGTAACAGCTCAGATAATAAAAATGCTCCAAAAAAGCCCGTTGCCCCAGTTAAAAGAATATTATCTAGTTGATTTGCTCTTGGCTCAAAAGAAATACCCTTAAGTTGAATACTAGGATCTAATCGCGATTCTGTTGAAAAATCTATAGGATTGTCATTTTGTGGATTATTTATTGAATTTTCGTTTTGAAGGGTATTGACTAATTCAGCCAATTTAGCAATGGTTGGTGACTCAAATAAAGAACGTTGGGGGAGTTCAACATCAAAAGTATTGAGTACTTGAGTAATAAATTGAGTTGTAATTAAAGAATTACCCCCCAAGTCAAAGAAATTATCGTCAATACCAATTTGGCTGACACCTAATAAATTTTGCCATATTTCGGCTATTTTTTGTTCTATTTCGTTATGTGGCGCAACGTACTTATTATGTAAGTTTGGTCTTGAATATAGTGATGTGCTCTTTATATCTGATGAACAAGCATCTTCTTTTTGTTGGGATTCCATTTGCTGGCTATAATTCATAGCTGGCGGACTAATCCAATATCGTTGTTGCTCAAATGGATAAGTTGGTAATGAAATATGATGGCGTTGCTCGTGAGTATAAAATTGAGACCAATTGATATTTATTCCTCTTAACCACAGTTGACCTAAAGTATTTAGTAATAATGTCATGTCCGATTGTTGATCGTGAGGATGACATATGGAATGCAGTACATTTGATGCTATTGATTTTTCTACAGTAAACTTAGCCAGCGTACTTAATGTTGAGCCGGGACCAACCTCCAGCAGAATGCTATTTTGTTCCTGGGTCAATGTTTGGATACCTTCCATAAAACGCACTGTTTGGCGTAGATGCTTGCTCCAATAATTGGGATCTGTTGCTTGTGAAGCGGTAATCCAAGTACCAGTTACATTAGAAATGTAGGGTATTTGAGGAGGAGACAGCTTAATTTTACTTACTAACCGATTAAAAGATTCTAAAATTAAATCCATGCTAGGGGAATGAAAAGCATGGGAAACCTGTAAACGACGGCAAGTAATATTTTCATCATTCATTTGTTGCTCTAGTCGAGCTATATCATGTTCTGCTCCAGAAACTACACAAAGACGGGGGGCATTATTGGCAGCTAAAGAAAGTTCACTACTTGCTAAGAATGGTAATATTTCTTCTTCTGAGATGACAATACTCAGCATAGCTCCAGTAGGTACTTGCTGCATCAAACGACCACGAGCAGCTACTAAGATTAAAGCATCCTCTAAACTGAAAACCTCAGCTAGACATGCTGCCACATATTCCCCTAGGCTATGACCAATCATTGCATTAGGATATACACCCCACTCTATCCATAATTGTGCAAGTGCAAATTCAACTACAAAAAGTGCAGGTTGTGCTATGGAAGTGTCCCTTAGTTTATGTCTGGTATTTTCAATTTCACTTACTGTTGGATACAGTATATCACGTAAATCTAAACCTAAATGAGGTTTAAGTAATTCCGCACATATATCTATATGTTTGCGAAAAGTTGCTTCAAATTTATAAAGTTCCAGAGCCATGTTTATATATTGTGAACCTTGCCCTGGGAACATAAATAGAATTGACTGTTGTTGTGATTCTTGGTAACTTGTATAAACCTTATCTGT
This sequence comes from Calothrix sp. MO_167.B12, assembly GCA_030066045.1. Classification (GTDB taxonomy): domain Bacteria; phylum Cyanobacteriota; class Cyanobacteriia; order Cyanobacteriales; family Nostocaceae; genus Calothrix_A. The sequence goes on along the minus strand of JASJCJ010000006.1, from coordinate 17,409 downwards.
ATTAATTGATTCTAATACATTGACAGCATCACTTGTATCGTCACAAACTAGCATTCGCCTATAATTGAATGCTCTTCGCCCTACTTGAGATGTATAAGCTACATCAGCAATATTAAGCTCCGGATGTTGTTTTAAATACGTAGCTAAATTTTCGGTTGCGGTTTCTAGGGCAGAGCTAGTTTTAGCAGATAAGAGTAATAGTTGTTTTGGTCTTGTTTTTAGGGAAGATTCAGCAATTACAGGAGCTTCTTCAATAACAAGATGAGCATTTGTACCACCAATTCCAAATGAACTTACTCCTGCTAGTCGTCTACCTTGATTGACTTCCCATTTTTTCAATTTAGTATTCACATAGAAGGGGCTATTATCAAAGTCAATTCTCGGATTAGGATGCACAAAGTTTAAACTGGGTGGAATTAATTTATGCTTCAGCATTAAAACAGTTTTAATTAAACTTGTGATACCTGCGGCTGCTTCTAGATGCCCAACATTAGTCTTGACTGAACCAATAGCACAAAATTGTTTAAGCTTAGTACTAGCCTGAAAAACTTGAGTAAGAGTAGATATTTCGATCGGATCGCCTAGGGGTGTTCCTGTACCATGGGCTTCAATATAAGTAATTGATTTTGGTTTTACGTCTGCTACGGCATAAGCTTCTGCAACTACTTTTGCTTGACCATCAATACTAGGTGCTGTGTAACCAATTTTCAAGGAGCCATCATTGTTGACGGCTGAACCTTTAATCACAGCATAAATTGAGTCACCATCGTTAATAGCATCAGCTAAACGCTTTAGGACTACAACTCCTACACCGCTACCGAAAATAGTTCCTTGTGCTTCAGCATCAAATGCTCTGCAATGTCCATCAGGAGAGAGAATAGAACCTGTCTCATAAAGGTAACCAGTTTTAGGGGGTGAAGAAATTCTCACACCACCAGCTAAAGCCATATCACACTCATTATTTAATAAACTTTGAGCAGCTAGGTGTACAGATACTAATGATGAAGAACAAGCAGTTTGAACGCTGACACTAGGTCCTTTTAAATTTAGTTTGTAGGATACACGGCTGACTAAGTAATCTTTATCATTACCAATAATAGTTTGGAGTTTTCCTACAGATTTGATCAGTTCATGATTAGGGTAAAGATTGGAGAGCAAATAACTGCTCATCGCTGTACCTGCATAAATACCAATAGAACCTTTGTATGATTCAGAATCATAACCCGCATCCTCTAAAGCTTCCCAAGCACAAGTTAAAAAAAGGCGATGCTGTGGATCTGTAATTGCTGCTTCTTTGGGACTAAAACCGAAAAATGCAGCATCAAATAGGTCAATATCTGCTAGTAGAGGTGCTGCTTTCACATAGTTAGGATCAGCTAAATCTGATGCTTCTACTCCTACTGATTCAAGTTCTTCGTCAGAGAAGAAAGTTATTGATTCAACGCCATCTTTTAAATTTTGCCAAAATTCGTCAACATTCTTAGCTCCGGGGAAACGCCCAGATATTCCAATAATAGCTATCTCGTCAGGATACTCAAATAGTTCATTTGAATTCTCATGCATGATCGTACTCTTGGTTATTCTAATTTAATTTTGCTTTTGGTTAGATTTTTTACGGCGTTTACTGGCTCCTTTACGAGCTTGGGCTCTTTGATTAGCTTCTTGAAAAATTTCCTCGTCCTCTGTTTTTGAACTCAGGTATTGAGCTAAGGAATTTAATGTTGAATACTGGAATATTTCGATAATTGGAATTTCTTGATTAAAGGTGTTTTGCAATTTATTGTGGATTTGAACAATATGTATGGAATTTGCACCCAAATCAAAGAAGTTATCATGAATGCCTATCTTGTCTATTTGTAATACTTCTTGAATAATTTCCTTGAGAGTTTTCTCAACTTGAGTATTAGGTTGGGCTACAACAGAGTCTATATTGTTGCTGAAGTTAATATTAACATATTTGCTTAGGGATTTACGATCTATTTTCCCATTTGAATTTAATGGCAAACTATCTAGAAATACTAGATGTGAAGGAACCATATGATTTGGTAGCTTCTGCCGCAGAAATTCTTTTAGTTCTAATAATAAAGAATCTTTATTATTAGACGCTTGGGGTGAATTATTCAGTGGTAATTGTGTATTAAATTCTTTCTCTGTTTGAGGTTGAAGATTTATTAATCCTCCTACTAGAGAATGTAGTAAAATGTCATTTTCTTCTAGAACGAATAAGTCACGAATTTGTTCAAAATTCATCCCACCTATTGGGCAAAGTCCAATTTCATGACTTGAAGCTGTAGTCATTAGTAATTGGGATATGTAACCAGCTTCAAGTAAACAAAATTCTTTGGATAAGTCACCATACATAGGGGTGATTGCATTCATTCGTCCGACAAGAAATATAGAAAATGCTGATTCTTCAAATGCATCACGATTGACTGAACTGTGTATTTCTTCGCTATTTAAGATGCATTCGGAAATGACAAAAAGACGATGTTCTTTAGGATGATAATAGTAAATTCCTGCTTGGAGTCCTTCGATTCGGTTAGGTTTTATATAGAGGTAAGTCTGTACTGGATATAAACTCCCTGCAGAAGCATACTGATATTTAGGTAAAGCATCTACTTCTATATGGGATAGACAGCTTAAAAATTCGCTAAACTGATGAACAGAAATAAAGCTATCTAAAAATTCTCGATGACTGCGACGTTGGAAATATTTGAATTTCAATTCTTCATTGAGTTCAGGCTTAGAGAGACTGATATGGGGTTTATCTAGGTCTTGCCTTAATCCAGGTTGTTTGATTTTAAACTCAAGCCTTTTTAAAGGATCGAGCAGAATATTTTGCTTTTGTTCCTGATTAAAATCTCCTGGTAGTTTCTGCTTAATTTGACTTTGTAGGTCTTTGGTGATTAGTTGCTTATTTTTAGGAACAATATAGCTAATTAAGCTTTCATTACCAGAACTACCCGTAGTTGTAACTACGGCAGTCTCGACTTCTGGATGCATTGAAAGAAGCATTTCAATTTCACCCAGTTCTACTCTTTGACCCCGTAGTTTAACTTGGAAGTCTTCTCTCCCTAAAAATTGAATATTTCCATCTGGGAGAAGTTTTCCTAAATCCCCACTATTGTATAGTCGCTCTCCTGTTTGGGGATGGTGAATAAATTTTTCGTTGGTTTTTTCTAAATCGCGCCAATAACCCCTAGCTAATCCTGCACCACCGATATAAAGCCGCCCAGGTACCCAAATAGGACAAGGCATTAATTTTTCATTCAATATATAGTAACGGGCATTGGTTAAGGGACGACCATAGGGAATGCTTTTCCAATTGGAATCTACAGTTGCAATTGGGTAACAAATATCCCAAACAGTTGTTTCTGTTGGTCCACCCGCACTAATAACTTGAACACTGTTGATTAGGGATCTGAGCCTGTCTGGTAGGGTGACGGGAATCCAATCTCCAGATAAGACAACTAAGCGCAAGGAATGGAGTAAATGGCTTTGAAAATTAGATATATTTTCTAAATGCTCTACCAACATTTGCATAAATGCTGGTACAGAATTCCAAAATGTCACTTTTTCTTGGCATATCAATTTTAGCCAATGGGATGGGTCCCGTGTTAATGCAGCATTAGGTAACACAAGAGTCCCACCAGCAGTTAGAATACCAAATATATCATAAACTGATAGGTCATGATGCAGAGATGTGAGGGCTAAGGCTCGATCGCTTGAGTTGATACCAAAACGTTGATTAACATCAGTAATTCTATTAACGACGTTACGATGTTCAATCATGACTCCTTTTGGAAGTCCTGTGGAACCGGATGTATAAATGACGTAGGCTAAATCCTCCGGTTTTTGGATAGGTTCAAGTGGTGGATATTTAGTATCTTCTAAGGTTTGCTGCTCTACGTAGATTTTATGATTTATGTGAGCGGGCCACTGAATTTTATTGTCTATCCAAGATTGAGTCAGTACAATATCAATTTCTCCTTTGTCTAATAATAGTAGGAGACGATCGCTAGGAAGATTAGGGTCAATAGGCAGATAAGCCGCACCAGATTTGAGAATACCCAAAGCAGCAACAATTTGTTCCCAACCCTTATCCATAACTATTGCCACTAAGGTATTGGGACGGGCACCCAAGTTACGTAATTGTGAACCCAATTGGTTAGAGTAGCTATCTACTTGTTCATAGCTAAGAGTCAGATTAGTTGTGATTATGGCTGGGTGATTGGGCTGTTGATTTGCCCTTCGGCTAAATAAAGTATGTAATAGTTCCTCAGGTATATCAGCTTCAACGCCATTGAGCGATGCTATTTGTTGTAGTTGTGCAGATGGTGGTAAGCAATTGTTAGCTTCTGTCCAAATGCTAGGTTCATTGGCTAGATTGTGAAGCAGTTGGCAGTAAGCATCAAACATATCTTGAAGTAGACCTTCAGGAAAAATCGCTTCAAGTGCATCCCAATTAAATACCAGTATTCCATCCTCTTCAAATACCTGGTGATCTAACCAGACTTGAGGTGTTTGGCTAATACTATAGACTTTTTCACCCAGTTGAGATAGGGAATTTAAACCTTGGCTACTGCCAATGGAGTCAAGGGCGCTGGTAAATACAATCGGCATGATCGTTTCACCAGTTTTACCCAGATGATGTGCTAGCTCTCGTAATACTTGAATGCCACTCACAAAACGATGCTCTAAATCATTCCAAAGCTGTTTTTGGATTTTTTGGGCGCGAGTGACAAAGTTATCTGTGGTCGAATTATCTATTTCTAACAAGATAATTGAAGTAAAATCGCCCAAAATCTCATTGATTTGAGGATGAACTGGTAGACGATTAAATAGTGTAACATTCAGACTAAAATGGGCTATTCTACTCCATGTTGTTAATACTTCACTATAAGCAGCTAGTAATATTCCAGACGGGGTTAATCCTGCCTGACTAGCTCGTGTTTTTAAGCGTTGCCAAGTTTTTTGATCTAGTTGGGAACTGAAGCGACAAAATTGAGAAGAATTTGTATTCTCACTGAGTTGAATATAAGGTAAATCGGGGGCTGGAGGAAGATTTACTAAACGAGAACGCCAATAATTTAGTGACTTTTGATACTCTTCAGAATCACGTAGAGCCTCTAAAGCTAGGACATAATCTCGATAAGATAATTCTAAATGAGGAAGGGATACATCGGGATTTTGATACATCTGTACCCATTCTCGGATCAGGATCATAAAACTCCCAATATCAATATTTAAAGCATCGATACTAATATGGAGTCGAATCAGAGAATCATCTAGGCGAGAAGCACAAATCTCAAATAGAGGCCATTGGTCAGATGGTAGTACTTGATGAGATAAACGCTGGCGTGTAGCTAAAAGATGGTCTTCTACCACGGCAGGTTCTTGGTTCCGTAAATCGAAGACTTTGATTTCATAGGCAGGAACTTGTGCTAATATTTGTTGCTGTCCATCTTTTAGCACAATTGCCCGTAGCATATCGTGACGTTCAATTAATTGCTGCCAAGCGGCATTTAAAGATACTAAATCAAGGTTAGTATTTTCAATTTCCACGTAAGCATGAATAGCTACATTTCCACTCTGAAAAGTACCCATTCGACCAATCCAGTATGCTTGTTGAATATCTGTCAGGGGGAATGGTTTGTAGCGTTCTTCTGGTAATGGTACAATTGTGGGCAATTTAGTCGCTGCTGTTGTTGATTGTGGTTGCTCTGTTTTAGCTTTTTTATTTAACAGCTTTGCTAATAAAGCCCGCTTCTCTTCTGGTGTAAGATTGTCAGTATTTTTCGTGGAAAAGCTCATGATTTTTCCTCTTCTAAAACTAATTGATTAAGTAGCTCGTTTACTTCTGCATCTGATAGGTTGTCGAGTTTCGTAAGGAAATTTTCTGCTTGAATTTTATCATTAATTTCTTTGCTAGTTGCCGTTAGTTGTTCAAGTATTTCTATGGCAAGTTGTGCAGTACTATTACCCTCAATAAATTTGACTAAAGGAACTACAACTCCTAAGGCAATTTCTATATTACTTTTCAATTCCATTGCCATCAGAGAATCTAATCCAGATTGATTCAGAGGTAAATTAATATCCAGTTTAGAGGGTAAGATTCTTAAAACTTTAGCTGCTTCCTCATGCATAAAGTTTTCGATCAGGGAAAGCCGCTCTTGTGGTTTTGCAGCTAAGATAGTATCTCTTATCTGTACATTTGTTGCTGTATTAAGTGTTGAGTTAAAAATATATGTAAACAATGGTGACTGGCTGAAATTTGGATAAATTTGCTGCCATTTTGTCCAATTAATCGGTAATACACCAACTTGGGGCAAATTCTGTTGTAAAAGATAGTTAAGTGCTGCCAATCCTTGCTGATTTGTCATGCTACCCAATGTAGTGGGATCAAAAGAACCAGTTGCTTTTGTACGAGCTGCCATACCCATCTCAGCCCAGGCTCCCCAATTAATACTAATTGCAGCTTTCCCTTGAGCATGACGATAGTGAGATAAACTGTCAAGAAACATATTGGCAGCAGCATAATTAGCTTGTCCTGGTGAACCTAATAATGAAGCTGCTGAAGAGAATAGTACAAAAAAGTCAAGTTCTTTATTTGCAAAGAGTTTGTGTAATACCCAAGCACCTAACACCTTCCCGTGCAAGGCTTCTGCAAATGTAGTTTTATCAAGTTTAAGTATTGTTTTGTCACGTAATGCTCCTGCTAAATGGATTATACCACGAATTTGTGGGAATTTATCTGCTTGAATTTGCTGAATAAAAGATGATAGTTCTTTTTCGTTGCCAACATCAACAGAAGCATAAATCACATTTGCTCCTAGTTGTTGCAATTCTTGAATTGCTGTAATTTTATTTGCTATGTGACTATCTGTTGTTATTTGCTTCCATTCAGAAGTGGGAGGTAGTTTTGTACGTCCTAATAATATTAAGTTTTTAGCTCCTTGCTGTACCATCCAATGGGCAACTTGCAGTCCTAAGTCGCCAAGCCCACCAGTAATAAGATAACTAGCATTTGGATACCATTGGAGTGAACCCACAGTTTTGTCTGGGAGGGACTGATGTATTAAACGGGGGACATAACTATTTCCATCTCTGAAAGCAATTTGTTTATCTGCATCTGGTTGGCAAATGGTTTGAAATAAAACAGAAGCTTCTTCTATAGATGCTTCAGGATCTAAATCAACCAAACCACCAAACCATTCAGGATGTTCTAAAGACATGGTTCTACCCATGCCCCAAAGCAGTGATGATGCTAAGTTGATATCTGTTCCATTTGCCTTCACTGGTTGAGCACCACGGGTTACTAACCATATCTTAGGAGTCTCTGACAATGTGATGGTGTTTAAGCTTTGCAATAACAAAAGTATGCTTTGATAACCTAACTTTTGAGGAGTATCTATAAGATTTATGCTATTGTTTGCAAACTCAGGGTTCAAACTCCACAAATGTATGATTCCACAACAGGGTATTTGACGATCGCTACCAAAATCATATAATAACTGTTGATAATCCTCAAAACTATCTGGATTAATCCAAGCCCGTGTTTTATCTGTAGAAATACTATAATTTGCACCAGGACAAACAATTACATAGCTTTGATTTGAGGACTGGAACAAAGTAGCTAGCTCTTTACCCAGATTTTTGTCACTCTCTGTAAAAATTAACCATTTACCCGGAGAATTATTCAACGGTTTAACAGTCTGTTCTACAGTTTTGGGTTGCCACTGTAGCTGATACAGCCAATCCTGAATGTTATCAGGAATTATACTTGTATCTTGTTCAACTCTGTGAACTCGCTGTAACCCTAAACCCGATATCTCTACACAGATTTCCCCTAAATCATCGAGTAGGTATAAATCACACTTAAAAACATCAGGATTTGTATCTAAGCTATTTGAGTGAATACTAACATAGCTCCAAATTTGAGTACTCACAGGTTTGTGAATACACACTTTTTCTAAACAATAGGGTAGATAGGTAACAAAGCTAGAAAGTTGAGAGCTATTTGAGGGGAGGGCGGCAACTAAAATTTGAATGCAAGCATCAAGAAATGCTGGGTGTACATGGTAAAAAGATGCTTCTTCTGCAAGCATAGGTGGCAGTTGAATTTGGCCTAATGCTTCATTTATGCCACCATAAATTTGTTGTACACCTTGAAAACTGGGACCATGCTCCATACCCCGACTGCGTAAACTATGATAAAACCCTAAAGTGGGGATATTTTCAGAGCAGCGTTGTTTTATATCTGTAAGGAATATGGATGATGTAGATAAAGAACTATTAGTATTAGTTTTTTTGTGAATCTCACCTTTTACGTGTAAAGTCCATTGGTTTAATAGCCCTTCATTATCTGAGCGTTGACTAAGAATCTCAAAAGTAGCTATTTCAGCATCAGCTTGGGGAAAAAGAATCAGTTTAATATTACGCACTTCTGTTTCTGCTAAAACAAGTGCTTCTTTAAGTTCAATATTTTTGGCAACAGGCTGAACTGTCTTAAAAACTTCCGTTGCTGCTGCCAGTGCCATTTCTATATAGCCAGTTAAGGGAAAGATAATTTTACCCTGTACTCGGTGATCTAACAGATAAGGCTGCTGCTTGGCACTGATCTGAGTTTCAAATTTAATGTCTGGAATAGTTAAAGATGTTGTCATTTTTTATCCTCTGTTGTAACTAAGTTAGATATGTATGTTTTCCTAGCAAAGGATGAATAGGAGCTTTAGAGCTACTTCCTGAAGCTTTTTCATTACTGGATGAATTTGATGGGAGTGAATTTGATTCATCAAACCAGTAACGTTCTTTTGCAAAAGGGTAAGTTGGTAGAGGAATACGGGAGCGCGAATAATTTTGGTCAAATCCTACCCAATCTATATTTTGTCCCTGACAATATAGAGTCCCTAAACTATTTAATAGAACTTGCCAATCATTTTGACCTTGTACCAGAGAAGATAACCAAAACACATTATTGTCTGGTAAGCACTGTTGTCCCAATTTGGAAAGAGTTGGATTTGGCCCTAGTTCGACAAATACTTTATAGCTATTTGCAGCTAGTGATTGAATTCCTGCCATAAACTCGACAGGTTGACTAAGATGTTGACACCAGTAGTCAGCATCTAAGGGCTTTCCTGATTCCCAAATTTTACCTGTGAGACTAGAAATAAAGGAAATTTGGGGAGAGTTAAATTTAACTTGCTGGGCAATTTGCCGGAATTCTTTTAATATAGGTTCCATTCGAGGAGAATGGAAAGAGTGAGAACCTTGTAGCACTTGGACGGGAATATAGTGCGATCGCAACTCCTCAATCACAGCTTGCATTGCTTGATCTTCACCTGAAATCACTATCTCCTTAGGACTATTGACCGCAGTAATACATACTAAATCCTGATAGGATGAAAGAATCTTCAGCAGTTGTGCTTTACTGCTTTTTACTGCTGCCATCATGCAGTTACCAGATAAAGACTGCATTAATCTTCCCCGTTGAGTAATGAGTTTCAGTCCATCTTCCCAACTGAATACTCCTGCGACACAGGCTGCTACATACTCACCCACGCTATGACCCATTACAGCATCAGGCACAACTCCCCAAGAACGCCAAAGTTCAGCTAATGCATACTCTAAAGAAAATAGGATTGGTTGTGCATACTGAGTTTCATGCAGTAAAGGTGTTGTATCAGATTCAGGATAAAGTACTGAAAGTAATGGTTGTGGCAAATCTGCTTGCAGCAGTTCGTTGCATTGATCAAGTACTTGACGAAAAGTTGCTTGAGTTTCATAAAGATAACGACCCATTTGTAGGTATTCAGTTCCTTGACCAGTAAACAGAAAAGCAACTTTGGGACGGCTATCTGTTTGTTTCCCAAACCGTACCATTCCTGCAAATTCTTGTTTTGCTAAAAATTTTTCTAATTGATTGTAGATATCCTTGGCTGAAGGGGCGACAATTGCTAAACGGCAGGGAAAATGATTACGTCCAGTGTTAGCGGTAAAACAGACATCTGGTAATTCTTGGGAAGGGTGTATAGTTAAATGATGCTTAAATCTTTTTGCTAACTGTTTTAAAGTTTGTGAACTTGTAGCAGATAAAGTCAGGATATGTAGAGGACGCTCTATTTTTACATGCTCAAACTCCTTGATTGGAGCTTCTTCAAAAATTATGTGAGCATTAGTACCACTAAACCCAAATGAACTTAGTCCAGCATAACGCCGCTTATTTTCAACCTTCCAGGGTGTAAGCTGAGTCGGAATTGTTACAGGAATATCTTCCCAAGCAATTCTCGGGTTTGGTTCTTGGAGATGTAAATGTGGTGGGATTTGCTGATGTTGCAAAGATAAAACAACTTTCATTAATCCGGCGATTCCAGCAGCAGCTTCCAAATGCCCAATATTAGTTTTGATTGAGCCAATGGCTAGGGGGGAATCAGCTCGACGAGCTTGAAAGACTTCCCCTAATGCTTGTACTTCAATTGGATCTCCTAAAGCAGTACCCGTACCATGTGCTTCGATATAATCAATCAGTTCAGGGCTAATATCGGCATTGGCTAAAGCCTGACGAATAACCATTTGTTGGGAAGGTCCATTAGGAGCAGTTAAACCGCTACTAGCTCCATCTTGATTAATAGCCGTTCCCCGAATTAATGCTAAAATATTGTCTTTATCTTTAATTGCATCCGAGAGGCGTTTCAATATTACTACTCCGCAGCCCTCACCTCTGGTAAAACCATTTGCTGCAGCATCAAAAGTTTTACAACGTCCATCACTAGCTAACATTCGAGATTTAGCAAAAGCAATACTAGCATATGGTGACAAAATTAAGTTTGCACCACCTGCGATCGCTAAATTTGCATCACCATTTCGTAAACTTTGACAGGCTAAATGTACAGCTACTAAAGACGAAGAACAAGCTGTATCAACTGATAGGCTAGGACCTTTTAAACCTAAAGTATAGGATAAACGACCAGATGCAACACTCAGAGCATTCCCTGTAGCTCTGTAAGCATCAATACTGTTGTAATAATCTTTCTGCATTTGTAGGTAAGTGTAATCATTAGCACAAATACCTACAAACACCCCTGTGAGGCTGCCAAATAACTGATTGGGTGCTAAACCTGCATTTTCTAAAGCTTCCCAGCTTACCTCTAAAAGCAACCTTTGTTGAGGATCAATACTAACTGCTTCACGGGGAGCAATACCAAAGAATGATGGATCAAAAGTATCCACTTCATCCAAAAAACCACCCCACCGCATATTAGTTTTACCAAGAGCTTCTGGTCGTGAATCGTAGAAACGATCAACATCCCATCTATTTTCTGGTACCGGAACAATTGCATCTACTCCATCATGGAGCAATTGCCAAAGTCCTTCTGGATCCCTAGCACCCCCTGGAAATCGACAACCCATGCCGATGATTGCAATTGGCTCTTTACGTGAGTATTCCAGAGTGTTGAGTTTAGCACGTAGGGTTTTCAGCTGTAGTAGAGCATTTTTCAATACAGATTGATGATCGGGTATATCAGGAGGTGTATTCATCTCTATGGAACTCCGTAGTTTGGGCTAATTCTTCAGCAAGCAATGTAACCAGTTCGTCTTCAGAAAGCTGTTCAAGTTCTGCATCTGCTACCGCTATATTTTGCTGGTCAGTATTACCGTTGTGCGCTTCAAGCATCGTCAGTCCAGAAGACTCACAACCAAATATTTTCTCAAGGAGATAATTAACTAAGGCTTCTGGGTTGGGGTAGTCAAAGGTGATAGTTGAAGGTAAATTTTGACCTAAAATCACTTCCAGACGATTTTTAAATTCAACTGCTGTCAGAGAATCCATCCCCATTTCAAACCAGCCTTTATGGTCACCGATTTCAGAAGGTGTACTTAAATTTAGTACCTTTCCAACTTCCCCACGAATAACATGACCTAAAATTTCTGGACGATGATTGGGTAAAGCTGTTTCCAATTGACGGACAAGTTCGGGTTTGTGAACACTTGCAGGCTGTAAATGTAGACCAATGAGGGAGGCTGCAAACTGTTTATCTTCATCAAATAAATATAAATCTGCCGTTACTAATTCATTAGATGAGGTGTGAGGCGATCGCAAAACTAGATGGAGCCAAATATTTGCCCCAGGTTTATGGTCAAATTGGACTTCATTAATCACTGTAGGAACATAGCCATTTTCAGGCATCACATTAATTCCTGGTTTTAACCAATCCACACCAATTAGCTGAATACAAGCATCAAGTAAAATTGGATGTATATAATAATTGTCTACTGTTAGGGCTAATTCTGGTTGTAGTCTTAACAGTGACAAAACCTCATTATCCTTACGCCATAAACCCTGAATTTCTAAGGCAGTCTGTTCATAGTGTAAACTTTGCTGCAGATAATTTTGATATAACTCAACATTAGATACCTCTTCTGAACATCTACCTTGAACTTCTGCAAAATTAATTTTCTGTTGTTGTTGTTGTTTGATTGTTTGGGGTGAATTATCAAACTCACCTATACAATTTAAAACCCATTGGGATAATTTTGATTCAATAGTAGCCGATGTGCTGCATATTCGCAAAGAAAATTTTTCTTTTTCCGTCTCACTGAAAATTGACTGGATAACTTTAGTTTCCCCTGATGTTAAACTCAAAACTTCTTGAAAGCTAATATTTTTTAAAACCTTTGCTTCTATACCAAAAGTCTCAATTACAGCACTCAAACATATCTCTAATTGTACAGAAGCTGGTAAGATTATACCTCCAAAAGCCGGAGAATTCTTGATGAAGGGAAATAAATTTTGATGCAAATAAGCTTCAAATTGAACATCTGGCAATGGTGAGCGTAGTCTACGACCTAGTAAAACATGAGCCTCTGGATCTAAATCTGCTATTTGTGAGATCAGATTATGACTCAAATTTTGTTGATTAGCTTTTCCAGGAGTTGACACCGTAAAAGCTGCCAAACTTGATTCTGTATCTATTGGTGCTTGTGCAACTAATATATGTTGCCCCAAAACATCAGCCTCACAAGCTGATTCAGGAAAAGCTTCAACCGACCTAAAACCTTGAGATTCAAGTAATTTCTGCCATTGGGATACTGATATAAACGGCTGATTCTGCCTGAGTTGTTCATCCTCAATCGGCTGTACCAGTGGTCCAAAAGCCACATCAAACCATAACAAAGGTTGGGTAACTTCCCAAGCTAATAAAATTCCTCCAGGGGCTAAAAGCGACTTGACATTTTGTAGTGTTTCTTCAAGGTTACGAGTAGCATGAAGAACATTTGCTGCCACAATTATATCATAACTATGACTTTCATAACCTTGATTTTGGGGTAACTGTTCAATATTCAGTAAGTCATACTTCACAAATGGGTATTTATCAAACTTCTTAGTAGCTTTTTTCAAAAACAGTGGAGAAACATCTGTAAATGTGTATGTACTTCGCTCCTCTGGTAAAATCGGTAATAACCATGAAGTTGTTCCCCCAGTTCCTGCACCAATTTCAATAATCCTGAGACTTGTATTCGAGGACAAATTGTTGATCACGGCTTGTACCGCTTCTCTAGCTATAGCATTGTAATAGCTAGAAAATTGAGCCTCTTGATAAAGACTTGCCATAATATCTACAGAACCACCAGGGAAAAGTAAAGCTCTAATATCTTCCTTTCCTATCAGTATTTCAGCCAGATGTTCCCCAGAACGCTGAATAATTTCTACTAATTGCGGCGTACCTTCCCATTGATTTTTAACTTCCTCGACTAATTCTTCCAGATGATTATTTTGAATAGGTGAAAAGTTAGTATAATATTCACCCTGCTTTTGCAATTGTCCATTTTCTATTAATGCATCTAACCACCTAGCGACTAATTGCTTATAATTGGGGCAAATAGCCAACCTGTCTATTAATTCATCAAGAGTATAGGCTTGATCTTGACTAAAAGCTCCTAAATTACTTAATGCTATATTAATGTAGTTAATACACAACTGATACATACACTGATTTTGACTGCTATCAGTTGGTAGCTTATATTCTAAAACCCCTTTATAGCTTTGGTCACGACCTGCTTCTACTAGAGAATTCCAAAGTTGCAATAATTGAGGTTGTAACTGAAGAGAATTTTCTAAATCATCGTTAACCCAGTACCGTCGTCGCTGGAATGGATAATTTGGTAAAATAGAAAGTCGAGAACGCTGATAATCTTGGTCAAAACCTGACCAATTAATATTATAACCCCGAATATATAGTTCTCCTAAGCTTTTTAGTAGCTGTTGCCATTCTCCAATGTGTGGATGCAATGAAGACAACCACGCAGTACTTGCGTCCACAATACTTTGACGACCCATACCGATTAAAGTTGAACTGGGACCAATTTCCAGAAATGTTTTTATACCCAAGTTATACAATGTTTGCATTCCTTGAGCAAACTGAACAGCTTCCCTAGCATGACGACACCAATATTGAGAAGTTGTGATTGATTCATCGGCCAATTGACCAGTTAAATTAGAAATTAACCGGATTTTTGGTTTAGCATATTTTACTTGTTCTGCGACCTGAGCAAAAGCAGTAAGCATAGGCTCAATTCTAGGTGAATGGAAAGCCTGTGATACATTTAACAGTTTAGTTCTGATACCTGTAGCTTCTAGCTGCTGTAATAATGTCTCAACATCAACCTTCAGACCAGAAATAACCGTATTACTCGAACTATTTACTCCAGCAATAACTACCTTATCACCATAAGGAACAATCATTTCCGCGATCGCATCTGCATTGGAAAACACCACAGCCATCACACCATCATTTGGTAATGATTGCATTAATCGCCCTCGCTCGGCTACCAGTTTCAGCCCATCCTCAAGACTAAAAACCCCTGCTACACAGGCGGCGACATATTCTCCGAGGCTATGACCAATAACTGCATCGGGGACAATTCCCCAGGATAGCCAAAGTTTTGCTAAAGCATATTCTAGGGAAAATAATGCTGGTTGTGCATACTCTGTTTGATGCAGTTGGGGTTGATCAACCGATGAGAAAAGAATAGAAATAATTGAACAATTTAAGTAAGGACGTAATATAGTGTCACATTGCTCTAAAAATTGCCGAAAAGTCGGGTTAGTTTGATAAAGTTCATATCCCATACCAATATATTGGGAACCTTGACCAGTAAACAGAAAAGCTATATTGGAGCGTTTTTTACTGGATAATTCACCTCTAAAAATTCCAGGGGTTGGTTGCCCACTTTTTAACAAACCTAACTGCTTATGCAAATCTGTAGTGGATTGGCAGACAATAGCCAGACGATAATCAAAATGAGAACGTCCTACATTTCCTGTAAAACAAATATCTGCCAGTTCTACCTCAGGATGAGATATTAAAAACTTTTCATAATGCTGCACCCACTCATCTAGTGCTTTTTCACTTTTTGCTGAAAGAGTAAATAGATGTACAGGACGTTCTACATCATTAATTGGCTTTGTTGCTAAAGGTGCTTCTTCCAGAATTACATGGCAGTTAGTACCACCAATACTAAAAGAACTAACTCCAGCTAACCGGGTTTCTTGATCAACAGACCAAACTTGGCACTCCGTGGGAATAGAAAAAGGTGTCCCTGCTAGAGAAATATATGGATTTAATTCTTTTAAGTGTAAACTAGGAGGAATTTGCTGATGTTGTAAAGAAAGTACTACTTTAATCAAACTAGCTATGCCAGCAGCAGATTCCAAATGACCAATATTAGTTTTGACAGAACCAATACAACAAGATTGATTCGGAGAACGACCAGGCATTAATGCACCTTTTAGAGCTTCAATTTCAATTGGATCTCCTAAAGGTGTGCCAGTACCATGAGCTTCTAGGTAGCTAATTTGTGCTGGTGATACCTGAGCATTTTCTAATGCTTGACGAATCAGCATTTGTTGAGACGGACCATTCGGTGCTGTCAGACCATTGCTCATTCCATCTTGATTAATTGCTATACCTTTGATCACTGCTTGAATTGTATCTCCATCTCGGATTGCATCTTCAAGCAGTTTAAGTACAACTACACCACATCCTTCACCTCTAACATAACCATCAGCTTTAGCATCAAAAGTTTTACAACGGCCGTCAGAGGCCATCATATTGGCTTTAGAAAGAGCAATATTTAACTCTGGAGAAATAATTAAGTTAATTCCTCCAACTAAACAAACACTAGACTCTAACCGATCCAAACTATGACAAGCCAAATTTAATGCTACTAAAGATGAGGAACAGGCAGTATCTATGGCGATGCTTGGTCCATGAAGATTCAAGAAATATGATAGACGGTTAGGAGCAATACTAAAAGAACTACCAATACCATCATAAGCATCTGTGCGAGATATATCTTTACGCAATAGCAAGCCGTAATCGTAATTACCTATAGCAATAAAGACTCCTGTTTGGCTACCTGCTAAGATATCTGGTGATATTCCAGCATTTTCTAATGCTTCCCATGTGACCTCCATTAATAACCTATGCTGAGGATCCATTCTTTCTGCTTCACGAGGTGAAATCGCAAAAAAATCAGCATCAAAAAGGGAAACATCCTCTAAGAAAGCACCCCAACGAGTATTCATTTTCCCAGGTTTATTAGGGTCTGGATCATAGAAGGCATCAATATTCCATCGAGTTTGTGGTATATCTGCAATCGCATCTACGCCATTTTTCAACAAATGCCAGTAAGCTTCTAAATTATTGGCTCCAGGAAAACGACAACCAGTGCCTACAATTGCTATAGGTTTCAATTTTTAACTCCCAATTTGATCTACTTCTCTTACAGACAAGTAAAGGTTCGGAAACAAGGAAGTAATATGATGTCCGCTTAATTACTTATAATTTTTGCTTGACCTCACCCCAACCCTCTCCTTACTAAGGAGAGGATAACCCAGGCGGGTGATGTTTTATAAGTATTTATCGGGACGTAATATAACCCTCTTCCGTCACTCTGGGGGAAAACCTTGATTTTTCCTTGGCTGAAACGCCAAAAAATCGTTAATTTCTCCAAGACTGATAAAAGAGCGTTATATCAAATTCGGATGAATACTTATTGCCAAATGCTCGTAGTAGCGATGACTGCGCTAAAGGGTATATAGTGCGCGAAAGCACTACTACAAACATCATTTTTATAAGTAATTAAGCGAACTTGATATTACTTCCTCAAATTCAATAAAAATCTCCGAAAATTCATTTTAAACCCTTGCAGTTTTTGGGCTAAAAATTAGTTCCCAGGATATGTCTAATCTATGGATGTACATACCATTTGACGTACTCCCTGGGATAAATCCGCAGGGATTCTCAAAGGATATTACCAGGCAGGATAAATCCGTGCCTGTGCATCCTTTTTCCTGCTTCTTAGACTCTTAACTAGACTGTCACCAGTCCCCGTCAGAACGTCTCC
>JASJCJ010000296.1 GCA_030066045.1 Calothrix sp. MO_167.B12 | reverse complement strand
GGTTGAAGAATGTAGACGCAACAGCGGCTTGGAGCAGAGTAACCCAACACCAGTAAAGCTTTGTTGGGTTTCCCTACCGCTCAACCCAACCTACATTTTTAGGCGTGTCAGTCCAGTAGGGTGCGTATAGCCCTCCGGGCATGGCTACGCTAAAGCATAAGCGCGTAACACACCATTCATATCGAATTTGGTGCGTTGCGCTGCGCGACAACACAACGCCAGTCGCCTTATGTCGGGAAACCCGCCAACAGCGCTGGCTCCCCTACGTATTTTTCAAGTATGATTCCTATATAATGAGAAAGGCGCAAGCCGCAGCATCCCTACAGCAGATCTGGGATAGGACAAATATTCCCATCACATCTATTGATACTGTTACCTGCTGTGGTAATTTAAATTCTGGAAGTCTCTTAATCTTATCTGCTGTAATAGCCTATCAGTTGTGCTTGGGCGATAATATGGCCTTTCATTGCTACTTCTACTATATATCTTGGACTAAGAATACACATAACCAAGACGACGAATATTAATAATGTCGCTCATTTTCTTAATTTGGCTGAATAATTGTTCTAATTGATTACAACTAGATATTTCGATTTCCAAATCAATTAAGGCTGGTTTGGCTGTAGAGGTTTTCACATTGGCATGACGCACATTTATGCCGCGATCGCTCAAACGGGATAAAATATCTTTGAACACACCAACCCGATCCAGGGTTTCAATTTGTATTTTCACTGGGTAAGTATGAAAATGAGCTGTATTTTCATCATCACAGTTCCAGTTTACAGGAATTAAGCGATCGCACTCTACTTTCTCCAGATTTTGACATTCTTGGCGATGAATCTTGATTCCTTTACCCCTGGTAACTACACCAATAATTGCTTCTCCAGGAATGGGATTGCAACACCCAGCCAGATGATACATTAACCCTTCTATACCCACAATCGGTGAATTGCTGGATTGGGAAGCTATAGGACTGATATCCTTGTGTTTGGGTACAATGGCGGAGACATTTTCAGAAATTTCCGAGTCAGAGGTTAATGGTTCCTGGGATTTAATGGTTTCTCGCCAACGATTCAGCACAAAATTGAGGGTGATTTCACCATGACCCAAACCGGCCAATAAATCTTCTACGCTTTGATAGTTACATTTTTCGATCACAGTTTGCATGGCTTGGGATTTAAGCAAATTCTCAAAGCCTTTTTTAGCCAGTGCTTTTTCTAATAATTCCTTACCACGGGCAATATTTTCTTCTCGGTGCGCTCGCTTGTATAATTGGCGAATGCGATTCTTGGCTAAACTGGTTCTGGCAAAATTGAGGCAGTCCACACTTGGTTGACTGTTCTTTTGGGTGATAATCTCGACAATATCCCCATTTTGTAAAGCCGTTGATAGGGGCACTATCCGCGAGTTTATCTTTGCACCCGCACAGTGATTACCCACCTCTGTATGAATCCGATAGGCAAAATCGATGGGTGTAGAACCAGCCTTTAATGCAACTAAGTCCCCCTTGGGTGTAAAAACATAAACGTCATCCTCAAATAGGTTATCTTTAACGCTATCGAGATATTCCTGAGCATCTTTGAGGTCATTTTGCCATTCTAATAACTGTCGCAGCCAAGTAAATTTTTCATCCGCTGCGGTTAAAGTTGCATTGTGAGATCCACCAGTTTCTTTATACTTCCAGTGAGCTGCAATCCCATACTCGGCGATATGATGCATTTCCAGGGTACGAATTTGAATTTCCAAAGGACCACCCCAAGGACCAATCACCCCGGTGTGTAAAGATTGGTAGCGGTTAGCTTTGGGCAATCCAATATAATCTTTAAATCTACCAGGAATGGGGAGAAATGCATCGTGAACTACCGCTAGGGCACGATAACATTCTTCTTTAGTATTGACAATAATGCGTAAAGCTGATAGATCGTAAATTTCATGGAACTCTTTGTGTTGACGCTGCATTTTTTGGTAAATGCTATGGAGATGTTTCGGTCTACCACTAAGATCGAGACAATGAATACCTACTTTGGCTAAGCGATGCTGCAAAGTTTCGGTAACTTCCTGTAACCTTTCCTCTCTATCGGTGCGTTTATCTGCTACTAGCTGCTGAATTTTTCGGAAAGCTTCTGATTCCAGATATTTAAAAGCTAAATCTTCCAGTTCCCATTTCAAATGCCAAATTCCCAAGCGATTGGCTAAAGGAGCAAAAATTTCTTTGGTTTCTAAGGCAATGCGGCGACGTTTAGCATCTGGCAAATGTTCCAAGGTTCGCATATTATGGAGGCGGTCTGCTAACTTGACCACAATCACCCGAATATCTTGTGCCATTGCCAAAAACATCCGCCGGAAGTTCTCTGCTTGACCTTCTGTTTTACTCTTAAAGTTAATTTTAGAAAGCTTGGTGACACCTTCTACTAATTGTCGGACTTCCCCTCCAAAGCGATTTTCGATTTCTTCAATAGTAACTTCTGTATCTTCCACTACATCATGAAGAAATCCAGCTGCTATCATAGCAGCACTGCCCCCTAAGTCGCACAATAAGTCAGCTACAGCAACAGGGTGACAAATGTATGGTTCCCCTGACTTGCGATACTGACCTTCATGAAGTTGGTAGGCAAATTTAAACGCCTCTACAATCAAGTGGTTGTCACAATCCTGGTAGCTATCTTCAGTTTGGTCACCATTGGCGGATGAATTGTCTAAACAATTTTGTAACCATACTGGAATGTTAATGTCCATAGGGGTTTTGAGAGTTGGGCAGTTCATAGAGTTGGAAGCAATAAAGAAACCGGAAACAGAAAACTGGAAGCATCAAGCAAATATGCAGTCGATTCCTATAATCTATCTTTTGGTAGATGCTTTAACCACAATCATTCTGAATGGGTTGAAAAATAACGGTATTACCGCCAAAAGATGGATGTTATTGATAAAAGCTGGGAAAATTAGGGTTGAGTCAATCAGTCTATGCAAGTAGGTGTCAAAAATCGTAATATTGAAACCTGATTTACGGCAAATATGGAACCAAAAATCTAGTTTCAGCCTGAATCTGCCAAAATCATCTAAAGGACTTTATTGTATAAGAAAAACTGGTTGACTCGATCAACTATTTTCCCAATTACTAAATGTCTATAAATAATCAGCCATATCAGGCATTTGCAAATTTATTAGAGGAATTACGCAACTATACCATTACTGCTGAACTAGATGCACCCGAACTACAGCAGCGAATTATTTCTTTGCGTAAATTTTACCAGCAGCAGATTTTGACTTTAGCTCCTGAAGACACAGAAAGCCAAAATCTGGGCAGAATAAGTTCCTATCAGACGGAAATTAGCAAACAATTACGTCTCCTAGAAATGGATATGATGTTTTTGCAAGGAGCAAGGCAAGTTACAACTGCTCAGACTAGATTGCAGGCAATTAGCGATCGCCTAAATATTCTGATGCAATATTGTCATGCCATACTAAAAATGTAACTCAATTTAACTTAACTGTTGGATTCTGCTAGAACCTCTAAGGCTGGGAGATGGCGTAGTTCATCCCGTACACTCATCAGAATTTTGCCTAGATGATTTTGGCCAGATTTATTACCACCACAGCCCCAAAA
Organism: Calothrix sp. MO_167.B12; assembly: GCA_030066045.1. Lineage (GTDB taxonomy): Bacteria > Cyanobacteriota > Cyanobacteriia > Cyanobacteriales > Nostocaceae > Calothrix_A. The sequence continues at coordinate 4,801 of JASJCJ010000296.1, read as the reverse complement.
ATAATCCGTAGGAGAGTTTTCTACCAGTAATTCCTCTCCTGTAGCCAGGAGAATTTCTCTAATCCCTGTATGGGTGCGAAATTTTTGTAACACTGCTGTTCGCATGATGGTAGTTTTGACTATGTTCCAATCCGGACGTACTTGACGGGTGGAACAACGTCCCAATTCAGCAGCTTTCTCTGGAGTTTCTGCACTATGAATCAAGGGAATAATTACTTCATCTTTGGTACCCACAAATTTCTGGGCCTGATAATAATGTTCTACCGTTGACCAATAAGTTCCCTCGATCAAAATCTCGTGGGGAGAAAAGTTGGAAAAACAGCCATAGGGCTGCCAAGCTTTGTAAAAGTAGATAGTCATGGAAAATTTCTGTTTTTATACTTCAAATTCTATCGCGCTTGTAGATGCTCTAATAAATGCATGGAACCGCCATTGAGTTATACCAATGTCAAGAAGAGACGCACCAGACGCGGAGAGGGGGAGACGCGGAGAGGGGGAGACGCACTCCTCCACCGATGTGGTGGGGGCTTGAACCGCCCACCAATCGGGAGCCATCAAATCTGCGATTTGATGGGGGACTGTTGACCCTTGGGGCTTATCGCCCCGGACACGGGGCTTGGGACACATCCCGCTCCGCGTCCCCGTGTCCCCGCGTCCCCGCGTCATCCGGTTGAAACAAGAATGTGACACATGATTGGTTGGTAGCGGCGGGGGTACGGTGGGATTACAATTGAATCTGTTACCAAAATTTTTGATTTGGTATTACATTAGCGATCCCAACACAAAATTTTAACCTCCGAACACCATAAATCAGAAGTTGGATTAGTAGACGATTTTTATCAATTCTTTATTTCATCCTATATGCTGGGGAGATTGGGTACTCCGAGTCGCGGGTGTGAGCGATTCTCGACTTTTTAACTCCTAACACCGAACTCCTAACACCGAACTCAGGTTAATTATGTCCGCAGAATCCTTTGAAACAACGAGCTGGGGTTGGCAGATTTCTCAGTGGCAAACAGAAGTAGGCGAATGGTTTGAATATCACTTCTCCCGTTGGCTATTGCGATCCTTCAATAATTTGCCAAATTTCTCTCTTTCTCCGTGGGTAGAAAATATACTGAAGCTTTTGTTCTGGATATTACTATGTCTATTCTTAGCTTGGGTTGGTTGGCAATTGTGGCAGAAATTTAGCCCTTATGTATATTCTCGATTAAGCACAGTAAATAATACTACTAATGCAAATGTTCGCCAGCCAGAAAATATATCTGTTACTGGGTGGTGGGAGCGATCGCAAGAATTTTACCGCCAAGGCAATTGTAGGGATGCCTGCCGCTGTCTTTATTTGGGGATATTACAATATTTACATGATAATCAGGTAATTCCCAAGAAATCCAGTCGCACGGATGGGGAATATTTGCAATTACTTCAATTATCTGCAACCACCATACAACCCTATGAAACCTTGATTACTACCCACGAACAGCTATGTTTTAGCGATCGCGAAATGTCATCAGATAATTATCAGCAGTGTCAGCAAGCCTTTGGGGAGATTACTGAACAATGAAAGGCTCAAATCGCCGGCTATGGTTAGTTGGACTGGTATTAGGGGTAATTCTCATTCTCACTTTGATTGCTGCACCAAGTAGTAGTAAAAATAACAGTGGCTCCACTTATGGACGCGCTCCAGATGGTTATGGTGCTTGGTATGCTTTTATGCAAGAACAAGGTATAACTATCCAACGCTGGCAAAAGCCATTTCCGGATTTAACAGCAGAAAAACGCCCAGTAACTTTACTGCAAGTCAGAAATTATCTGGGTTTTCCATATCTATCTTCCAAACAAGAACAATGGCTGAAAACTGGTAATAATTTGGTGATTTTGGGGGTACGTCAAGGGGTAAGTAATGCTAAATTTAGCACCATACAACAATCTGACTGGGGTGATGTCAAGATTGATACTCGTAGGCGCAGAAAAATAGATTCTTCTGAGGAGAAGGTTAAATTAGGCGATCGCTTTGGGGCGGTGGTTTGGCAGAAGAAATACGGTAAAGGTAAAGTGATTTTCGCAACAACACCCCATTTAGCAGCGAATGCATACCAAGATTATCCAGGTAACTTTAAGTACTTAGCTAATTTAGTTAATCATCAAAACAATTTGATTTTGGTGGATGAGTATATCCACGGCTACAAGGATCAGGATGTAAGACAAAGGGAAGGGCAGGGCAACTTATTTAGTTATTTGAGTCAAACTCCCTTATTTTCCATGTTGATCCAAATATGTGTTTTATTATTGGTACTTGCATGGGCAAGAAATCAACGTTTGGGAAAATCAGCAAATTTATCCACTCCAGTGGTAGATAATAGTGCGGCTTATATCCAAGCCCTAGCAGGTGTTTTGCAAAAAGCTGAATCCAGTGACTTTGTGGTGGAAATGGTAGGTAAGGAAGAACAGCGGAGATTACAAACCGCCTTGGGTTTAGGTAAAATTCCCCTGGAACACCATACTTTAGTCCAGGAGTGGAAACAACAAACTGGTAGGGATAGTACGGAATTAGAAGAGTTATTAAAAATACAAGCTCAGAAAAGCCGGATTGGGGAGAAACAGTTGATAGATTGGTTGATAAAATGGCGATCGCTACGACAAATTATGTCAAAATAATTCGTAATGATACCCCTTGTTTTAAAATCTTGGTGCGAACTACACCACTCCATCCAGATAATGCATGAATGATAGCAACCCGATATTAAATCGACTCAGTCAGGCAATTAACCAAGTTATTGTGGGACAATCCCATCTGATCCATCAATTACTAATTGCCTTACTTGCAGGGGGACACATTATTTTAGAAGGCGTGCCCGGCACAGGTAAAACCTTATTAGTAAAAGTACTGGCACAATCTATTAAAGCTGAGTTTCGCCGGATACAACTCACACCAGATGTTTTACCAGCAGATATTACAGGTACTAATATTTTTGATTTAAATACCCGCAACTTCACCCTGAAAAAGGGACCAGTATTTACAGAAGTACTGCTAGCAGACGAAATTAATCGTACTCCCCCCAAAACCCAAGCCGCGCTCTTAGAAGCGATGGAAGAAATGCAGGTGACACTGGATGGGGAAAGTTTACCTTTACCCGATTTATTCTGGGTAATTGCCACCCAAAACCCCTTAGAATTTGAGGGGACTTATCCTTTACCGGAAGCACAATTAGATCGATTTCTCTTCAAACTGGTGGTGGATTATCCCGATGAAGCCGCAGAAAAACAAATGTTACTGAATCGTCAAGGGGGTTTTGCAGCAAGACGTTTAGATATTGCTCGGTTGCAAACTGTGACTACCGTAGAGGAAATTTTACAGGCAAGACAAGCAGCCCAACAAATAAAAGTTTCTGAAGCAATTATTGACTATATCCTGGCTTTAGTGAAAACATCCCGCCAACATCCAGATTTAGCCTTGGGTGCCTCTCCTCGCGCTGCTGGTGCTTGGTTTGTCACATCTCAGGCATCAGCATATTTAGCTGGGAGGGATTTTGTCACCCCCGATGATGTGAAGACAGTTGCACCCCCATTATTGCGCCACCGTCTGATCCTCAAACCTGAGGCAATATTAGATGGTTTACAAATAGATGCGGTAATTGCATCAATACTGAATAAAGTTCCGGTTCCCCGGTGAAAATCATCTCCTTCAAAGAATGATCACTGTTAATTAACCCCTGATTTTTACCTATATTCACATCTTGCACCACAATATTATTGAGAAAATCAAAGCCTGAAACCCTTATTTTATCGTAGGGTGGGCATTGCCCACCTTACCCTTATTTTTTGGAGTTCCCCAAAGAATAATAACCCCTGATTTTTACCTATATTCAATCCTATCTGTTTGAATTTTGATTGCAGACAACACCTGATTTTTTCCTATTGGTTTCAAAAGTTATGTGAGTCATTATTTGGATACAAAGCAAATAACTTTGTTACCGAACAGCACATTAATGCTCAAATCAAGAGGTAATAAATATGCAAATGAAGTCAGTTGTATCTACGGCTCTACTACTAGGTGTTGTTGCTTTACCTCCAATTTCAAGTCAGGCATTTGCATCTACACCACCAACTCCTCCAGGTTGTCCTGATGGCTGGGTTCCTGCACCAAACACTCAACTTGGTTGCCTTCCTAATAAGATTAAAATAAGACCAACTCGACGATTGAACCGGAAGGTTAAAAATCCAACTCAGTCCAATCAAGTAACATTCCCACCAGAAATACCTACAGATTTTACTTACAACAAATGTGAGTTGGGTATTATCGATCCCGTAGATTGCCCTGAAAATAATCCAATTCCTGCACCAAGGGATTAATATAATATCCACTTAATTACATCTAAGTTTGGCTTTCCCTCACCTATTGGTACTCTCTCCGCGTTTATAGGTGAGGTTTTTTTATTTCGTGACTTGGAAAACAAGTATAGCGCAGCACAATTAGGGCGCGGACATTGTTGAATGCAGCAAACCTATGAACAGTGGGATCACAATCCCTCGTAGGTTGGGTGGAACGTACACGGAGTGTTCCCGTAGGGTAGTGGAACCCAACTTAAAAAATAATACCCACTCAGAAATATCATTTCATGCTTTCAAGCTATTTATCGATATATAAGCATTAATTATATCAATAGTAATTAGGGTCTGCTGAATAACTATCAAAATATTGATTTATCAATGCTTTGAGGCTATTTTTTGAGTCAGGGCGTGCAAGGGAATTAGGATTAACGGTTTAAAATTCTTGCATCTCTAATTTTTGATAGTAAAA
>JASJCJ010000061.1 GCA_030066045.1 Calothrix sp. MO_167.B12 | reverse complement strand
TCTCTGCTGCTTACTCCCCATATTTTTTGAGAAAATTGATGATTCATAAAACAAAACTACACATAAATAACCGAAAATAATCAAGGTAAGTACTATGCATTTTCAAGAGGAGTAACTTTAGTGTCCCGTTTACTAACAGCTTTTATGCAGCCATTCTGCAAGAGTTTCGCCTTTGTCATCTGCCTCACCCTAACTGGAAGTTTAATCTTTTCTGCTCCTAGTTGGGCTGCTTCTGCTAGTTTGGGAGTAAGTAACGGTCATCTTACTCCTTGTCCAGCTTCCAAAAATTGCGTTGTTAGTCAAAATAGCGATCGCACACACGCCATCGATCCTATAACCTATAATGTAGACCGGGATACTGCCCAAAAAGCTTTACTCAAAGTTCTCACCGTTGTTCCTCGCACGGAAGTTATAGAACAGACAGATAATTACATCCACGCTCTTTCTAAAAGTCGCATTTTCAAATTTGTTGATGATGTCGAATTTTATTTACCTATTGATGATAAAGTAATTCATGTGCGATCGGCATCTCGTGTGGGAGAATCAGATCTTGGTGTCAACCGCAGACGCGTAGAGCAAATCCGTTTGGCTCTGCGGGAGCTAAATATTTAATTGAGGGTTTGTAGTACTCCACCACATTAATTTTGATGGGCTGCTGTAGTGCGGGCCGGACAGCCCGCTTCCTTACAGCAGGGAGCAAGACGCTCCCACTACAATTGTTTTACCCCTCAGAATTAATGTGGCGGAACAGTAGTACCCTTTTGTCAGCCTTTCTCAAAATCTATCAAAATAACGCGAGAGCGTGAGAACCCTTACCTTTTAAGGGAGGGATGAAACGCGACACCCAGGACTTTAGTCCGGCGTTTCCACTAATAATGGTATAATGGAAATAGCGGTAAAGCGCACTAACTATTACCGGGCAACTCAGCCCCATCATGGATCGTCGAGACAAATATCACCACTAAAATCAGTAAAGGTGACGCGACCTGCACGATTAAGCCGACTAAAGGTAGAGTAAGTGTTCCAAAACAATATTGAGATCCGTTTGGGGAGGGGCACTTCCTAAACGTTAAATAAAAATGCCTGTGGAGGCGGTCTGGCGGGGGCAGTCAACATAAGTTGATTGTCTAGTTAAGAGCCTAAGAGACAGGAAGAAAAGGTGGAGTAGCACGGGTTTACCCTGCTTGGGAACAGCCTTTTTGAATCCCCTTCGTTTCAACAAGGGGAGTATGTCAAAAATTTATGTAAGTATGCAAACAGAATATCGCCAGCGCCGTGAAGCATTCATGTCAAAAATTGGTAATGGTACTGCTATATTTCGTAGTGCTCCCATGGCTGTGATGCACAATGATGTGGAATATGTTTATCGCCAAGATAGTGATTTCTTTTATTTAACTGGGTTTAATGAACCGGAAGCGGTGGCTGTTTTAGCACCTCATCACCCAGAACATCGATTTGTGCTATTTGTCCAACCCAAGGATATAAGCCAGGAAGTATGGACTGGTTATCGCTGTGGGGTGGATGCTGCCAAGGAAATGTATGGTGCAGATGAAGCCTATCCAATCACAGAATTAGATGAGAAATTACCCCAATATTTAGAAAAAGCTGATCGCATTTATTATCGCTTAGGACGCGATCGCAAATTCAATGAAACTATTCTACATCATTATCAAATCTTACTACGTACTTACCCTAAAAGAGGCACCGGACCCATTGCCATTGAGGATACAGGAGCAATTCTCCACAGCATGAGGCTGATTAAAAGTGAGGCTGAGTTGCAACTGATGCGTCAGGCGGCTGATATTGCCGTGGAAGCACACAATCATGCGATGGAGATTACCAAACCAGGCAGTTATGAATACGAAATTCAAGCGGAAATGGAACGAATATTCCGTTTGCGGGGTGGAATTGGTCCTGCATATCCTTCTATCGTGGCTTCTGGGGCAAATGCCTGCATACTGCACTACATCGAAAATACCCGCCAGATGCAGGATAATGAATTGCTGCTGATTGATGCAGGTTGTGCCTATGGCTATTACAACTCTGATATTACCCGCACATTCCCCGTAGGAGGGAAATTTACCGGGGAACAAAAAGCCTTATATGAAATAGTTCTAGCTGCCCAGAAGGCTGCGATCGCTCAAGTAAAACCTGGTAATCCCTATCACCAGGGTCATGATGCTGCGGTACGTATACTCACGGAAGGCATGGTGGAACTGGGTATCCTCCGAGGAGATATTGATAATTTAATCGAGGAAGAGAAATATAAGCCCTATTATATGCACCGTACTGGACACTGGTTGGGGCTAGATGTTCATGATGTGGGAGTTTACCAACATGGTGAAGATAAACCACAAATTTTACAGCCAGGTCAAGTTTTAACTGTGGAACCGGGACTTTACATTGTCCCCGACACCGAGCCAGCAGAAGACCAACCACCAGTCGATCCCCGTTGGGTGGGTATTGGCATTCGCATTGAAGATGACGTATTGGTAACAGCTAGTGGTAATGAAGTTTTAACTGCTGGCGTACCTAAAGAAATTAGCCAGTTGGAAGCTTAGCATTATACCATTTTGCAAAAAGAATGGGATAGATAGGTAGGGGCACAGCACTAGTACCGCTGCGCGGAAGTCAAAAGTCAAAAGTCAAAAGTCAAAAGTATTGTGAACTCTTGCTTTGACGTTTTATAAATGATTGCTTTATTTCCGCCGTGCTGTACTAGTGCTTTGTCCCATTAATTTTAATGAGTCGCGGGCATTTAGCTCCCCGATTTCTATCCTAGGAATTGCTACAATGTGCGGATATTGATTTAGAAGTCGGGGAGCTATGAAACGCTAAATTTTGATTTCAGTTTGCGTTTAATAATTGGAACTACCCCTACAGTTCCAAAAAATAATAAGCCAAGTTCTAGAGAAGGTTCGGGAACTGATTGGGGAGAACCAAGTGGTCTTACAAAAGTGGCATATCCCACACCCCAAGAATTGCCTAAATCTCGAAATGGCTTCCAAACAATAGTCTCATCTTCGCTCCATGTTGTGTATAAACCATAAAACTGTCCTTCAGCACCACGGTCATCGTAGCCTATTACAGGCACAAAATGATCTGTCCCACCGTTGCCATCTGTATCAACAAGAAACATCAAAGGACGGTTAGAATCAATTTCTGATACAAGGTCATCCCAATTAAACAAACTCTCGGAAGATTGATTGCTAAATCTCTTGTTTTGAGCATCGAAATCATATCCCCGAAAATTTGCATATCCTTTAAATGCATCGTCGGCAAAGGAAAGATAACTCCATCCAAAATTTAAGGGATCTACAGATGTCCGGAACCAATCAGCAATGCTAGTAAAAGGTGGATTTGGTAAATTGGGATTATCTGGAGTTGGATTGTACTTAGCGTTGTGTTCAGGACTAGATATTTGGTCTTGAACTTGAGGTGTTAGGTAGACATCATCACCAGCTGCATCAAAAATATTTGAATAGCCAAGTAAATCCCAATATCCCAACACAGAAGCTGCAGCTGTAGGACCACAACCGTTATACCAGTTATATGCTGGTACAGATGTCAAAAATTTAGCAGTAGATGAACTAGTACCGATTGATGTAGTTGAGCTTGATCCACTACATCCGGCTATAGAATCGGAAGCTAAAGAAGCTGGGTTCCCTGTCCCAATTAACAAAGTAGTCGCCAGAAACGCGAAAGGATAAGTTTGTAATTTTATCTTGATTTGTCGCATCTTTTTTAACGAATACGCGTAAGTAAAACCTCGCATATTAATTTACTTGATCATCACTCGTTTTGAAAGATGGGAGTTTTGAACATCCCATCCTATCTGATAAAGACCTTTCTAGGATTCCACCACTATGGGATAATCAGGTGTGGGATTCAGGGGACAACTAAATACATACTTACCAGGTTTAAGAGTAATTTGGTAATCCTTAGTTGTACCTTTTTTTAAACCCCCGCCACTCACCTTGGGTAAAGTCACCGAGCTAACTCCCTCTCCCCGGAGGTAAAATCCTAACTCATAAGGGACATCGCGATTGCTGACTCGAAAGATATATTTTCCAGGTTTTAGCCGTAAAGGTTTAAATCCTTTTTTTCTATCTGCTAAAGTTTTGCCATTAATCCCCTTGCAGTCTTCCGCTTGGGTAGTTTTAAACTGATAGTCTTTATTTTCTGTTTCGATAAACTGACAACCAGTCTGAGTTAAAGCAATAGTTTGAACTTCTCCTGCTTCGTTAGTGCCTTGTTCGGAATTTAATTGCACAGTTCCACAACCCGCAGCAACTATCAATAGTAATAAATTGCTGCCCAAAAATAATTTTTTTGGCATTTTTGATTTACCCAGAGTATTAAAAGAATGTAGAATTACGTTTTGCAACGGGGATTTAACCTCCAAAGTTGGTTAAATATAAGGTTACAAGTCCCTAGTACTCCACCACATTAATTTTGAAGAGCAGGTGTAGTGCGGGCATCTTGCCCGCTTCCTTCTTACAGCAGGGAGCGAGATGTTCCCTATTTACAAGCAGGGAGCGAGATGCTCCCACTACAATTGTTTTACCCCTCATAACTAATATAGTGGAACACTAGTACTGCTGCTTTGGAAGTCAAAAATCAAAAGTACTGTGTTTTCTAGCTTTGACCTTTTATATAGCTATAGCCAGGTAAGTTAGGACATAGATTCCAAAATTATCCACTTGGTTATGCCCATTTCAATTTCCTAGTCAAAACGGCTATAGCTATCAATGGTCTGTTGATTTCCGTGCCCATTTTACTAGATATCTACCACGTTGGGGATTAGTATTTTTTGCTTCCACAAAATTGCCATCACAATTCAGCTCGCGCAGCATAAACACAATAATTTTAATCTAAATCTGACAACATTTCCGGAATACTTGGGGATGGGCTTGCTTTAATCTATAGAAACAAACAATCAAGCTCTACTAGGTAATACATTTTCAATTTACTCTCATGCTGCCTGACAGCAATAAATTACTAAATGAGTAGATGCTCACCGTAAGGTATTTCCTTCGGAAAATATTAATTTACTCATCTATCTATTATGCTTGATTTCCTGTTTAGGAATAAATTTTTTATCAAAATAGTACTGAAAAATAAAGGATTTTTGCTCATGTCAGACACTAACACAATTTCTCCTATGACTCAACCAGAAACAACCAATAATTCTGAACCAACCACTGTCTCTATGATTCAACCCGGAACAATCAATACATCTGAACCAACTACTGTATCTATGATTCAACCAGCAACAATCAATACATCTAAACCAACCACTTCTCATCAGCATCAATCTAAACCAATGAAAGCAGGTGCAAACGCATTTTCTCGCAATTGGAAAACAACTGCAATTGGCATAATTTTATCTTTTACTGGGTTTGTCGCTTTCTCTCCTAGCAGTTTTGGTGGAGAACAAGCTGTTTTTGTTCAGTTTTGTAAATACATTACTTCTGGTGGACTTGCTGTTTTAGGTATTTCCTCAACAGATTTCAATAGTAATGAAGATAAATAACAGTAAGGTGAATTTAGGGTACATTTACGTGAAATTAGTATTCAGCAGAGACGTTACAATAACGTCTCTACTTGTTTTGGTCTATATTTAGTCAGCATTTACGCACAGGGAATATATATCTATTTTTCAAATCAAAAATTTATCATCAAAACCGAGTTTATTTGCTGAATTTATATTCGTAATTAACAAAATCAGATTAATAATTAATTTCCATAATTTTCTTTTGAGTCAAACACATAGCTATTCCCTTTTCATAGTAAGCAACCTCATTAATAAATAGGGGATACACAGTGTCTTTCCCTTCATAAAAAATAGTCTGCCCATCAAAAGTAATAAACATGGGATCGCCAGGATTTAGTGGTTCATAATCCCTTCCTTGTAGCTGGGGATGTATCATTCCTTCAATTTTTCCCACTACATTTTTGGGATAATCCACCACCCTTAAATGTTCGTATATATTAATAGTATTAGTTTTCGTTCCAGAATTACCTCGATTATCCGCATCCAAGTAATCCAACATTTGATAAATTAACTGCTCTGTTTTCTGGAAAATAGTAGCATTAAGAATACCAGGTGCAACTGGTCCTACCTCAATAGAAAAACCGCGATCGCACAATGAATTCAAGAAACCATTTTCCTGACCCGCTTGAGTCCAGCTATAAATTTTTACAGATGGTTCCATAGCACTGAGATATGCGGCTACCTGAAGATTAAATAATTCTTTATTCACCAGAATTACAGACAATCCCATATTCGCAGAAGTGCTATGTAAATCGAGAATAAAATCAACTTGTGAATTACCTTTCGGTCCCAAAATATGATTTATTTCTTTCGCTCGCTTTTCTTCTATTGTATCCAGATTTTGATTCTGTAAATCATCCTTTATAAAACAGCGATTTAAGTCTTTTTCCACATATCTTCTGACTAATTTAAATGCTTGTGGATTAGCAAGCATAGTCATAGTAGTAAAACTTTGCCTTTGAATTAAATCTGGTGAATTTGCAAACTTATTGACCAAATAAGCCCCAGTCAACTCATTACCATGAGTTCCTCCCACAATTGCTACTTGCTTAATCTTGACCATATTATCTGCTCCCCTTATTCTTCTACCTATCTAGGAATGACGGGTATTTAGCTCCCTGACTTCTTGGAGGATACCGATGGCGAATCAGGGGTATCACCCATCACATAATGATTTTTCGCCATCCCACTAGATGTAGAGACGTAGCAATGCTACGTCTGGAACCAACCAATTTGTGGGTAAATGAGGGGTCATAACCACTATTCGCCAGCAGCATCCTCCAAAAAGTCGGGGATCTGTGGCCTCTCACTAGGAGCTGATGGGGTGTGTAGACATTAATCAGATCCCAGAAAACTTAATCTCCGAAAATGCGATCGCACTTTAAATCCTCAACCCACACAAAATAATTTTTATGTCAATAAGCAAATCTTGCATAGAATGAGTCAAAATATAGTACATGAACTTTTGTGAAGTCAAGGAGTAGGGGATGTACATCGTACAGATCGCTTCGGAGTGTGCTCCTGTGATCAAGGCTGGAGGTTTAGGCGATGTAGTTTATGGACTTAGTCGTGAATTAGAACTCCAGGGAAATTGTGTTGAGATCATTCTGCCCAAGTACGATTGTATGCGCTACGACCATATTTGGGGATTGCATGATGCTTACCGTGACTTGTGGGTACCCTGGTATGGCGGAGCAATTCATTGTTCTGTTTACTGTGGTTGGGTACATGGCAGATTATGTTTCTTTATTGAACCCCACTCTGGAGATAATTTCTTTAACCGGGGTTGCTATTACGGCTGTAATGATGACAATATGCGCTTTGCTTTTTTCAGCAAAGCAGCAATGGAATTTTTACTCCAAAGTAATAAACGTCCAGATGTCATCCACTGTCATGACTGGCAAACGGGCTTAATACCAGTCATGTTATATGAAATGTATCAATATCATGGTATGGGTAACCAAAGGATTTGTTACACCATCCATAACTTTAAACATCAAGGTATAGCTGGTGTAGACGTGCTTTGGGCTACTGGTTTAAACCGCGAATCCTATTATTTCCAATACGATAAGCTGCGGGATAATTTCAATGCCTTTGCTTTGAATTTTATGAAAGGTGGTATTGTTTACTCCAATGAAGTCACGACTGTTTCACCCAATCACGCTTGGGAAGCTCACTGTAGTGATATTGGCTGTGGCTTAGGGCATACCCTACACCTACATCAACATAAATTTAAAGGTGTATTAAACGGTATTGATTATGACTTTTGGAATCCCGAAACAGACCGTTATATACCCTACCACTACAGTAAGACAGATTTTGAGCAAAAACTATATAACAAAAAAGCTTTACGGGAAAGGCTGTTATTAGCAGAGAGTGAAAAACCCATAATTGCTTATATTGGTAGATTAGATGATCAAAAGGGTGTACACCTAGTTCACCATGCCATGTACTATGCTCTCGGTAAAGGAGCGCAATTTGTCTTGCTTGGTTCTGCAACTGAACCGGGAATTAATGCCCATTTCTGGCATGAAAAACATCACCTAAATGATAATCCTAACGTTCATTTAGAAATTGGGTTCAATGAAGAATTATCTCACCTAATATATGCTGGGGCAGATATGATGGTAGTACCCAGCAACTACGAACCCTGTGGTTTAACCCAGATGATTAGTTTTAAATACGGTACTGTGCCTATTGTTCGGGGAGTCGGTGGATTAGTAAATACAGTATTCGATCGCGATTATGAACAGCATAAACCCCCAGAAGAACGCAATGGCTATGTATTCTATCAAACAGATGCCCATGCTTTAGAATCAGCAATGGATCGAGCAATCGGTTTATGGAATGACTATCCTGAAGAATTCCGTAAGTTAGCCTTACAAGGTATGGAGTATGACTACTCTTGGAATAACCCAGGCGAGGAATACATGGGAATTTACGAACATATTCGACACTAAAACCAAATGCTATGAAATTTTATAAGCCAAGAATATAAAAAGTTCTTGGCTTTTTATTGTTCTGTTTTTGATTAGCGATCGCTCAATCATCGAAAAATCTCACCCTCCTCCCTATTCTCCTCTTTTTCTGTAGCTTGTGTACAACAAAGTAGGGCTAGGGGCTGTTTTCAAACCCAAAATTAGTATCAACCGTAGGTTGGGGAGCCACTCTTGTGCGCGGGTTCCCCGCGTTGAGAGAAGTGGCGTTTGAGGAACGTAGACCCGTAAAGCCTACGGCATAGCTCCGCTTACCGCGCAGCGTGTCGCGAAAGCGACTCAGGAGCTTCTCGTAGAGTAACCCAACATTCTTCATTCGATTTGTTGGGTTACTCTGCGAGAAGCCACTTCGTGTCTACACTTCGTTCTACCCAACCTACACGATAGTTTGAAAACAGTCCCTAGGACCTGTTTTCAAGACGATTGGGGATGCAATATAGTTAAATGAAACCCACGCTTAGTTTCCGTTTCCAAATATCTGATTTGTAAAGATTGCCACTCTCGCCACAGCTGATAACGATTTTCTATCAATAAATTAGTCAGATTCGGCAGTTTGCTTTTAAATCCTGACTTAAGAATATCTAACAACCATTCATCCAACACCATACTATCTTGGATAGAACCTAAAATTTCTTGGATTCTTTTGACTTCCGCAATATAAGTTTTGTAAGACTCGCCGTACAGCTCTGTAAATAACTCCATTTGGTAACGGAGCCGTTTAGCTTGTTTGCGTAAATCGTGGACAATTTTCCCCTCACTACCTAAGTTTTGTTCTACCTGAGCTGGCTGACAATCTGTAGGTACAACAATTTTATCTACCTCTACCTGGGTTCCCACTAACCATCCCGGATGCAGGAAAAAAAGACTCACTTCTGGTAACAGCAAATCTGGCAATACATTCTCTACCTTCAAAGATGCTAACGGTTGATATTGTGGAGCCTCTAACCATTCTTGCAAAGATTTTATTAAATATTTATAACGTTGATTTTTTAAAGTTGCTTGCACATCCAAAACAGCTTTTTTTCTTTGCTTGATTAAAGTATCTAAAGCAACTTGTAAATGCTTTTGCTCCTTTGATGGTAAATTTGGTAAATAGATATTTACTAATGTTTCTTGCAATACGTCTATATCACGGAGAACCCCCAGACGACGGGCAATTTTACCAATATTTCTATCACTCGCAGATTTTGGTAAATTTATAAATGCATCAAATCTACTGATGGCAGTACGTAAGCGACGCATACCCACTCGCATTTGATGTAATGCTTCAGGGTCTTTATCTTGCTTCACTTGCTCTTCCCACTTTAAGGTTTTCTTAAGGTGTTTTTTTATTGCCCAAGAAGCATATTCACCTAAGATTCTAATTTCCTGTTCCGTAGATACAGTCATCATGATAATGCTATTTTTTTGACCCAGTTAATTATAGGATTGCGAAATAATTTACGAAGAATTAAAAACCCAACTTTTTCAAGTCGGGGTTCTGAAGCTTTTCCATTCTACAAATAAAAAATACTTTTGCAATAGATGTAATGAATAGTAATTAATTATTTGTTACATTTATGCTGATTGATTTATGCTGATTGATTATCAACTGAATTTAATCTACAAGGACAATACTTTTATTGGTATTATCTAAAATTACTCATGTTAGAAATTTTTCCATGATTGGAGCATTCTTTAATAAATATTAATTATTCTTAATGAATTTTCTACAAGCAAAAAACGCCGAAGATTATTGCTAGCAAGCCCGAAATAAATATGCGAACAATTACAGAAATCAACGAGAAAATTAGTCATAAACGTGCCGTAGTCATGACAGCGTCAGAGGTTAAAGCACGAGTTGTGGAAATTGGTGTAACAAAAGTTGCTAAGGAAGTAGATGTAATTACTACAGGTACTTTTGAACCAATGGAATCTAGTGGTGCAATTATTAACCTGGGACACACAGACCCTCCCATTAAAATTCGTCGTTGCTGGTTAGATAGAGTACCTGCATATTCTGGTTTTGGGGCTGTGGATTTATACTTGGGTGCTAGTTGTGCGATGGAAGTAATGGAAGGGGAAGAGGTTCGGGAACGGGGAGGTGGTCATGTGATTGAGGATTTAATCGCCGGTAAACCAGTTCACATCCGTGCCCAGGGTCAAGTTACAGATTGTTATCCCCGAGCTACTTTTGAAACAACCATTACTCGGGACACAATTAATCAGTTTTATTTATTTAATCCTCGTAATTTGTATCAAAATTTTATTGTAGGTGTTAATGGGGGCGATCGCTCATTATTTACCTACTTAGGTCCACTACAACCACGGTTAGGTAATGCAGTTTACTCCAATCCTGGAGCCATGTCTCCCCTGCTGAATGACCCGGATTTACAATTAGTTGGCATTGGTACGCGGATATTCCTGGGTGGAGGTATTGGTTATGTGGCCTGGGAGGGTACTCAGCATTTCCCTCTACAAAAACGCTTACCCAACCGTACACCCATTGGTCCAGCAGCAACTTTGGCGTTAGTGGGTGATGGGAAGCAGATGGATTCTCGTTGGGTACGGGGTTGCTATTTCAAAAATTATGGACCTTCTTTAATGTTGGGTGTGGGCATACCACTTCCGGTATTAAATGAGGAAGTGGTTGTCCATTGTGCAGTCCAGGACAAGGACTTAGTAGCCCCAATCGTAGATTTTTCCATTCCCCGACGGGTTCGTCCCACCTTTGGCTTGGTAAGCTATGCTCAACTCAAGTCTGGAAAAATTGCGATCGAAGGAAAAACAGTTCGTGTTGCTCCCCTTGCTAGTCTGTTTTTCTCTCGGCAAGTTGCCCAAGAGTTAAAGCAGTGGATTATAGCAGGCAAATTTACCTTAACAGAAGCTATTGCTCCTATTGCTACAGAGCGCTCTTTCCTACCACAAGACAGCTGGACGGAGTTTTAGAGGGAAGGAGGGGAGGAGTGAAAGAGGGGAGGAGTGAAGGAGGGGAGGAGTGAAAGAGGGGAGGAGTGAAAGAGGGAAAGAGGGAAGGAGTGATGAATTCAAGACTATCAACTGTCAACTGTCAACTGTCAACTGTCAACTGTCAACCATCACTCCCTCACTCTTACTCCTGCTCTGGTTTAGGTCGCTTAACAGGTTTAGGGAGAGAAGAACCCTTAGGAACTGGTTTAGAAGGAGCTGAAGAGCCACCAGGCTTCTTAAACGGACGTTGGTTGCCCCCAGGATACTTTTTAAAGGGTTTTTTACCCTTGAAAGGCTTCTTGAATGGTGGTCGGCGCTTTTTCGGTAAATCAGCGATCGCTTCGGCATTTTCCAGTGCCAATGCATCTGCTTCCCTTTGCAATTGCAAATCCCAGAATTTACCTACAGCTTTAGTATTAATTACACCCTTGACTTTTAACTTAAAGTACTTGGGCTTATCTGTAGGTTTGCGAGGTGCTTGCTTAATTTTCACCACCAAACTTTGAGATTCGGCAGACTGATAAACAATTTCACCGCGAACGGAAAAGCCACCATCTTTCATTTCTGATGAAGGAGTCAATTCGGTTGTGGTCTCCCCAGAATCATCAGATAATAGGTCTTCTGGTGATTTTTCTGTGCCAGTTGATTGTTGAGCTAAGTTTTCTGGCTCCCAAACCCCAACAATTTGCAGGTGCAATTGTTCATTTTGTGGGCGAGTCCGAGGATAAACAACCCATAAATGTTCTTTTTCTAAGTCAAGGTGATTCTTGACTAGACTCATAATTCTTCCTAGGAGGACAGCATCCAGAATCACCCCATCGGAAGTTAACAGCGAACCTTGGGTAAATTGTTCACTGCTAGCAAGATAGCGACCACGTACTAAGCCAATGGCTCGGTATTGCATGGGTTCGCTGGGTGGTGGAATTGGTTGCTGTCGATTCCTTAATTGTTGATCACTGCTTGGCTCATTAGAGTTAACACTAGAATTATCCAGCTTAGAGACTTCCTCGATTGGAGGATTAGTACTCACAGAGACTATTTGATTAGTTTGAGTCTCTGGAGATGCATTTGAGTTGGAGGAATCAGGTGAAGGCATCAGGTCGGAATTCATAAAAACTCCTTGCGGCGGAGACATATCCCATGATGGGATTTTGTAAAAGTAGCGGGAAAAAATGTTGTGTGGCATATGTAGGTTAATTATCCTGACAATTTGCCACCCAATAGCTACCTGTGTGATACTAAAAAGCGCAGTCAAGCGCCGATAAACACTAAATGTGTAATTTAGCGTCTTTCTACTAGTTTCGGAAGCATAGCACAGCTAAAATTTAGACGGTTCCTCCTAAAGTCAGCACTTGTTTTGCCTATTTTGATGAGCGACTCCTTAAAGGGTACTCCTGTACAGAAACAAGCTACGTTAGTTACTTTAAGTCAGGGGGAGGGGATGGCGTACTAACTCACTGCGACGACGACAGTCGCCAACGCCAGTGCCTCTACTTGGGGAGACTCCAAAAGCAGTGTGGCTTGGGAAGGCGCGAGTTGTGACAACCCTTTGTTATAAAGTTCACCCAGTATTAACCGTATTCCGTAAAGTTTTCCAACTTTTTCGCTTATCCAATTTCCATCAATCATCATAACTATTAAAGTCTAAGGAAGGTTTTGTGTCTGAAGCGCGTAATCGCTGGATTATTAAGATTGTTTTAGTGCTAGCAATTTTTGCTTTTATTGGGGTTTCCATGTTACCCATTATTGAAGCATTGAGTAATGGACAAGGCTCGCCCCTAAATTCAGCTACTGCACAAAGCAAATCTTCGGTATCGAACCAAAAATCAAAGCTGGCAAATGAGATACAAGGTTTAGAATTAGTTCTACAACGAGAACCAAATAACCAAGCTACATTACGAAGTTTACTAGAAAGACAATTGCAGTTGTTGCAGTTGGGTGAGGGTAATCTTCAAGGAATCATCGAAACTTTAGAGAAGTTAGCTAAACTAAATCCCGAACAAACCAAATATTCAGTTTTACTGGCTCAAGCTAAGCAGCAAGCTAACGATAAGGAAGGTGCTGCTCAGACTTATCGCTCGATTCTGGAAACTAAACCAGGCAACTTGGAAGCTTTACAAGGGATGGTGATGCTTCTATTAGAACAAAAACGCCCGGAAGCTGCTATTGGCTTGTTGGAAGATACACTCTCCAAGGCGACCCAAGCAAATAAAATTGAGCCTGGTAGTGTGGATATTGTTGCTGTACAAGTACTCTTGGGCAATGTTCACGCCTCCCAAAAACGCTATGGTAAAGCTCTCGCTGCCTATGATATGGCTATTAAAAATAATAAACAAGATTTTCGACCTGTTTTAGCCAAGGCGATGCTCCTAAAAGAAGAGGGAAAAATTGACGAAGCAAAACCTTTATTTACTACTGCTGCTAATTTAGCACCTGCTCAATATAAGGATGAAATTAATAGGCAGGCTGCTACTTCTAAGTCTTCTCAAGAGAAGGAGTAAGGGAGTTCGGAGTTCGGAGTTCGGAGTTCGGAGTTAGAATTTTTCCCTCCTTCACTCCTTCACTCCTTCCCTTCTTCACTCCTTCCCTCCTTCCCTCCTTCCCTCATAGAAATTCCCTCATAGAAACCACAGAATAACTCCTGTGATCAACATACAAGCTATTCCTGTTACCCCTGCTAGGGGTTTTTTATTTTTACCAGTTACCCACTCCGGAACATTACCAGTATATTTAACTAGTTGGGCTGTATCCATACAAGCGATCGCCCATATCCAGCTACTATGTAATCCCCAAGCTATACCTAAATTACCACCATCCACAAATCTTGCTAAGACCAGTACCATTCCCATTAACCAAAGTCCTGGTAATTGAGGGATGGTTTCTTTTTGTTCCCAAACCAAGTGGAGTAAGGCAAAAATGACGCTAGAAGTTGTTGCTGCTAGCCAAATGGCATAATCTTGCTCTAGTTGAGTCAGCAAAAAACCCCGAAAAACTAACTCTTCTATACCGCCTACTAATAATCCCACTAACAAAATGGGTAGTACTATTGATGGTAGTTGCTTGATATTCAATGGTTGAAAATCGCACCAGCCCAGCCTTGATTGACAGAAAAATATCACAACTAAGCCCAATACCCCCAAAGTAAAACCTAAACCGAAAGAAAGCATGAGGGAAACATTGACCGATAAGCCATAATCAGCAAAAGAGCTATGTGTTAACCAAATAGCACCCCAGACTATTAAAGGAGCTAATAGATAAAGGGACACTAATAAGGGTAATTTTTGGTTGTCTTTTAAGGGCTGAGTTGGCTTTAAACCCAGAAAGCTCCCTAGGACAGTAGCTATTGGTAGCCAACATCCTACCCAAGCTAGAAAAAAAGCGATGATGACGACCAATACAGGAGCATTTTCAAAATATGACAATAAATTATTAGTGGATAATTCCCATGAATCTATAAAGGCAAGCATAAAAAATATGATCAAATTCTGTCGAAGCCATAGTTCTTGCAAGTTCAGCTGGATATTCAAAATTTCGAGAGATCGCGCGCGGTTATGAATATCCCTTGCTGAATCAGGTATAAGCACTACGGGTATAGGTTAGGACATTGTTGAAAGCTGAAATCTGTGAGCAATAAAATGCGTGGCTTTTGAATGCGTGACTTTTTACTTGTGCCTAGCACTATATAGTCATCCTAATGTGAATTGTGAAAAAAATACCCCCAGTTATATTTGTCTCCTACAATTGGTGACTAAGGGGGTAAACAGTATCCGATTTTCATTCATACTTAAGGAATTTTATAGTCAGGAAAATTTTTGCAGCCATTTTCCCAAGAATACTTTATGAACTCTACTTTCATTCATGAACGTTTTTTCGTTCAGACTAAGTAGGGTATCCCACACATCATTTTCATGATTTCGTAATTTTGGGATCAGTCATTTAGTTTTTTGCTAAAATTCACCCCGATTACGAAAAAAATTATTCATCTGCTTTAGGAGCCTCACTGGATTCTGAATCTGTTAAACCGAGTTGAATTAGATGAATGTGTTTGTATCCTAGCTTGATTTCAAATTCATCACCAGGCTTTAAGCCCATAGCTTTGGTGTAAGTTGCACCAATGACAATTTGACCATTTTGATGAACGCTCACCCTATATGTTGGTTCGCGTCCGCGCCCATCTTTGGGTGTTTCTGGACTTAGAGGAATACCCCTTGCAGACAGTAAAGCATCATAAAAATCAGTCAGATTGACGCGAACTTGGTTATTTTTAGTAACTGTGAAATAACCACACTGCTTGGCTCTTTCCCTACGCGGTAGGCTAGAAAGTTCTTTCACCTTGGTAAGCAGTGCTTTTCCTGTTAATGGCGCGGTTGCAGTTTCAGTCATTACGCTCCCAATATCCTTACTTTTTTCCATGTAATAGCTGATGCCTAAATTCACCATGTATTGGCTTTTTGACATCAAGACAATCCCTACAAGACCATAGGGTGAGTGGTTTATTTCTGCTTATAATCCTCCAAAATTACCTTCTACAGGTCATCCACAATGAGTTTTGTCCATGAAGTAGCTTTACGGTCCTTGTAACCCTTCTTTTCCATGGGGGAATCAAATATTTTTCTCTTTTGGTGCGGCTGTGACTATGTTAAATTCAAGTCAACCTTGCCAATTAAGTGAGTCGGAGCTACTCAGCATAAGTTAGTAGATCCAAAAAGAAATTGCAGACTTTTCCACTTTTATTACTTGTCTTTCTGACTTTGGAGTTACAGGTTATTACCTTTTCACTCTCCTCAGCAAAAGACAGTATATTATATCCCCTCAGATAGTGTAGGCATATAATATTATATTCTGCCAGTAAAGACGAGAATTTTCTCACCTAACCATTACCAAGAAACAAAAAGTATTATTTCGCCCTTATGGCAAACTAGACTGGTTTTGTTGCTGGGTAATTTTATATTAAATACTAGCATGAACTAATAATAGCAAAATAGTTGTTTAATTTTGAATTAAACTTGTAGTTGTGCTGTGATCTTCAGATGCTGAGTTAATGCCAGGAGGGAAAAGCTATGAGGATTTTTCACCCAGTTTATTGCCATTGCCGTTATTACCAGACTATGATTTTATAAAAATTCATAAAAATGATAACCAGGTTTTTTACAACTGGGTTCCCCCTCAGAGTTTATGGATTAGGGTTTCCTGATGTTTATCAACTTGTTTTACAAATCTATATAACTATAGGAATCCGGTTTGATTTGTGAAATCACTCATGATGGTAGGGAACTCTTAACAGAAAGTGTACGCTCGTTTTTTTCAGAAATCAAATATGAGTCCGATACAAACCAACATTTAGCTGCTCAAGGATAGGTTTTTTTCTCCTAGTTCCACTTACCAGTACTGGAGAGGATTTGATCGAGGGCAGACTTTTTGTCATCAAAGCAAATTAGCAGGGAAAGTTAAGCATATCTGATATTTTTTGCAGCTAGATGTTCTGCTAATGTCTATATCAGTGGTATTTTCGCGGTTATGCTGAATATATAATCATTTACATTGAGTGTATTAGCACATAGCACATCAGAATTTTCCCGGATATGGGTCAAGCATTAAAATTTCATCAGATTTATCTGTATGGGTAAATCATGAGATAGATACAAGATATTGATTGGTAAAAATGCAAGTTATTTTTAAAGTTTTTCGGCAACAACAAAATTCTGTTCCTACTTGGCAAACTTATGTTGTAGAAACAGAAGCAGGCAATACGATCCTGGATTGCCTCAATCGCATTAAATGGGAGCAAGATGGTAGTTTGGCATTTCGCAAAAATTGCCGTAATACTATTTGCGGTAGCTGTGCGATGAGAATCAATGGGCGTTCGGCTCTAGCTTGTAAAGAAAATGTGGGCAGTGAAATTTCTCAATTACAACCTGATTCTGGTTCAGAGACAGGGGATAATCTTCCCGAAATCACCATTGCTCCTTTGGGTAATATGCCTGTAATTAAGGATTTAGTGGTGAATATGAGTAGTTTCTGGAATAATTTAGAAGCGATCGCACCCTATGTGAGTACTGCCAGTAGAAAGGTTCCAGAACGGGAATTTTTACAGACCCCACAAGAGCGATCGCAATTAGACCAAACGGGTAATTGTATTATGTGCGGTGCTTGCTACTCAGAATGCAATGCCGTAGAAGTTAATGCCGATTTTGTCGGCCCCCACGCCCTGGCTAAAGCTTACCGAACTCTGGCTGATTCCCGGGATGATGACAGCCAAAACCGCTTGGAACAATACAATGAAGGTACTAAAGGAGTTTGGGGTTGTACCCGTTGCTATTACTGCAATGCAGTTTGTCCCATGGAAGTAGCTCCCCTAGATCAAATCACAAAAATTAAGCAAGAACTTCTCCAGCAGAAAAGCAAGCAAGACAGCCGTTCCATCCGCCACCGCAAGGTATTAGTAGAGTTAGTCCAATCCGGTGGTTGGATTGATGAACGGCAATTTGGTTTACAAGTTGTCGGCAATTATTTTCGGGATCTCAAAGGTTTACTCAGTCTTGCTCCCCTAGGATTACGCATGATTGCTAGAGGTAAATTCCCATTGTCCTTTGAATCTTCCCAGGGAACTCAACAAGTGCGTGAGCTGATTAATGCTGTCCGAGAACAGCAACAATAATTAACCTGAGTTCTGTGTTAGGAGTTCGGTGTTAGGAGTTAAAAGCTTTTTCAACCCGTCGAACCCACATTAATTAACCAAGCAGTCCCAAAATTAACCCCTAAGGGCACAATGTCTGTAGTTACCTTACCCTTAGGGCATATTTTCAAACTCTTAAAACCCGCAGGCTATAGACGTACCCTTCCAGGTTGTCGGCGCGCACTAGTGGTCTGTCCCATAAGTTCTGAAGGGTTTATATATGATTCAAACCCTTAATATATCTAGTATACAGATTTAGGACAAACTTACAAAACTAATGGGACAAAGCACTAGGGGTTTGTCCCATAAGTTCTGATAGGTAAATAATTGTAGTGGGAGCGTCTCGCTCCCTGTTCCCAAAAAGCGGGCAAGACTTCGGCGTGAGCTCAGTCGAACGCTGCCCGCACTACAATAAACTATCAAAATTAATGGCACAGACCACTAGAGGATTGACTTCCTCCTTATGGATCTACTCTTGAGAAACTGCCGAATCTGCTGAAAATTGAGACTGACTCCCAAACAACTTCGGTATTAACAATCCTGAATTAGCTTTGTAATTCTCAAACTCCGGATAACGGGAGAGAGATTTATCTTTTTTCAACATATTGGGAATAAACAGTATCGCCACAAATAAACCCAGAATCAGAAAGGGTAGCCAATGCTGAGCTATCATTGCAAAACCAGAATAGATGAAGATTTCACCTAAATAATTAGTGTTGCGAGAGCGAGCAAAAAAACCTTCAGTAATCAGTCCGGGTTGATATTTGAGAGTGTAATATTTTTGAGCATCACTGCTGTAATGTAAAAATACTCCCAATAAATTAATAGAAATTGCCGCAGCAATCAATGGTGGAGAAGGTTCGGAACCGCTGCTGATTAAGATAAATGGAGCTACCCAGTATAAACTCACTATCATAAAACCAAATATTCCCATGCTGATCGGAACTTTTTGTTCCCATTGCTTATCGGGGTAGATGCGGTCTTTCAGTAGCCACATTATTCCATAAGTGCCATGTAAAGCTAAATAAACCCAGGGACCGATAGTAAAGTTTTGATAGGCAAACATCAGTCCCAGAATAAACACAAATGTTAGACCTTTAGATAAATTTATTGCATATTTGATTTTCATTTTGATTGATTATTTGATAACCAACATCCCTTCGATAATCAATCATAGCTCAAATTAATGACTTGATTACCCAGTAATTCTGGTATGCCAGCCACGAATTCTAACTCTTGATTTTTGATTTTTGACTGAACCGCAGGGGTACTAGGGTCTATTTTCAAACCCAAAATTCCTCCCTTCCCGCTATAAAATTACCGAAAGATTGTAGGCGCTTGTTGAGGGACGAAACCCAGCATATCGTTGGGTTTGGTTTCGTTCTACCCAACCTACACCATAGTTTGAAAACACGCCCTAGTGCTTTGTCCCATTAATTTTGATAGTTTATTGTAGTGCGGACCGGAAAGCCCACTTTTTGTCAACAGGGAGCGAGACGCTCCCACTACATTTTTTACCCTTCAGAACTTATGGGACAAAGCACTAGCGTGGAGCTTGCTGAATATTCAAAGGTCGCCCAAAACGGTCATAAACCAAAATATCCCACTGTCCATTGACACTAGATTCAAAGGCAATCCTACTACCATCAGCACTAATGGTAGGGTTACGAACCTCTGCTTGTAAATTGAGGGTTAAATTGCGGGATTGACGGGTTTGGCGATCATACAAAAAAATTGCCGATCGCCCTTGACGATAAGTAGCAAATACTATATAGTTTCCATCTTCAGAAATAGTTGGATGGTCAGCGATCGCATCTAAGGAATTTAACCCCGGTAAATCTATTAAACTGCGTCTGAGGCGATCGAATAAATAAATATCTTGACTACCCCGGCGATCGCTAGTAAAAACAACATATCTTCCAGAAATGTGGGGATTACGTTCTGCTGACGGACTATTCAAGCTTCTACCACCGGGATCGAAAGCAGAATTAAGTAGGCGTGGATAACCGACACAGCCATTAATTAAACCTAAATTAGCAAAAATAAGTATCAAAAGAAACTTTTTCAACATTAGCTACTGATGTTGACTTTTAAATCCTGGTTCCAGGAACTCCAAACAATAAATTACCCAATTTTCCCATTCAACTCCCTTCCGGAGAGGGAACAGGCAACAGGCAACAGGCAACAGTGGGGATTTTCGCCTAGATCAATCATGAAAACTTGTTATAAAGCCTTTAACCAAATCCTATGGTTGAGGTAAAGATTGACAATACCAAGTCTCCCATCACCCCATCACCCCATCACCCCATCACCCCATAGCCTCACTCCCTAACTCCCCTCAGGTGCAGGAACCCTAGCACCATTGGGAATATCTAGCTCAATATTAGGTCCCCTGTCTAGGATTTCTAAATCCCATTGACCGCGAATAGTAGTTTCAAAAACAACATAACGCCCATCAGGGCTAATACTAGGATTTCTCACCCAACCCCGGTAACTAGGGGTGAGGATTTGGGAATTTTGGGTGGCGCGATCGTACAATCCTACCACTGGTCTACCGCGATCGCTAGTAATATAAGTAATATAACGAGCGGTATAACTCAAACTAGGACTTTCAATTATCATTCGCCGTCTATTTAAACGGGGAGTAGGAATAAACCGCTGTTTTTGTAAATCGTAGACCAGTAGTTGGTGATTGCCATTGCGATGGGATACAAAAGCTAAAAATCGCCCATCCCCACTTAAAGCAGGTTGTTCTTCTGTGTAGCGACTGTTGAGAGCATTGGAGACAATAGGAATTTGGCGATCGCTACAAGAAAACAATAAAATTGTCACAATTAAACCTAGACCCCAATGATTGAGTCTTTGGGGTCGAAATTTAGGTATAAATTTTTTCACCTCAACTATTTTCCGTCGCCAGTCAGCAAATCTCTATATTAATTTAGGAGATTTCCAGAATTAAAATTACCACAGGAACTGGTAACTAATTCAAACATCGTCTAAGTTAGTTGAGTTATTAGGTTCATCGTCTGACTGCTCAATTGGCTTATATTCCACTGACATAGCATCATCATCAGCCATTGGCTCCCTCGAATATTCATCTGTAGGACGACGGCGACGCTTTCGGGTTCTGGGAGTGGGTTCTTGTTCTTCACGGTCAGAAAATTCCGAACGTCGAGAACCATTACTACTACGTCTAGAGGGTCTTCTTCCTTCCCTATCTCTTCTATCTTCCCTTTCATCCCTGATAGAATTATCCCAGTCATCAGCTCCTTTATAGGAAGAAGTCTCCCAATCTTCATCACGATCAAATCTTTCTGCATAACGGCTGCTGGAACTGCTATAATCCCGTCGCCGGGTTCTGGAAGACCTTTCTCCTTGACGGCGTTCTGAACGACGAGGAGGTTCATTCTCATACTCATCGCGACGAGATAAACGGCTATCCCTACTTCCAGGAATCCGAGCGCGGGGAGGCTCTTCTTCGTAATAGTCTTCATCATAGGGAAGTGGTTCTAACTCCGCATCCACTTCTGCTTGATAAGCAGACCTTCTACTATACCTATAGTTATTGCTGACTGGTCGTTCATCATCAACAATTTTGGTGTTACGTTTAGCCTGCTCCGTGGCAATTCCTCGCAAGCGAATACTTTCAAAAGCAAAATATACTGTAGTTCCCACCAAAAGGAGTTGCCCGAATTGCAAAATTGGGTCTAAACGCCAACCTTGAAAGATGAGAATAAAACCACATAGTAGTCCTACCGCTGCAAAAAAGATATCTTGATCACGCGATAGTTCTGGACGTACAGAGCGCAAAAAATACAGAGCCGCCCCAGCCACAGCCAAGAATATACCTAGAATACTGGCTGAGTTCGCCCCAAAATTTACCTGAGCCAAAATATTGGCTGAGTTCAGCCCGAAAATGATCATTTTTTTTTCCTAATATCAAATCTATACTAACGACCTAAAATTAAAACCACTACTCTAGCTATACACAATAATATTAAAGCTTCAAAGCAATTTGTATGCTTTGAAGCCATCAACCCAAAGCTAAATTAGCTTCTATTTGCTTGCCTGGTGTACATTGGTGACACTCCTACACTTCAGGAGGCGGGTAAGTGTAAGCTTCTGCCGGAAATTATCCTTGCAGAAATTCGTTCGTGGTACTCCAATTGTTTCCCACTACCGCAGTTTATAGTCAGGCACGTGCCCCTCCCGACTAAAGGTTTCATGGTAGCCCAGCACAAAGATGGAAATCAAGGCACTATCCCCACTCCTGCGTTGACCGATGGTCAACATAGGTCAGAGGATGCACCTTGATTGACCAAAAATTCATCTCACACTCCCCTTCCGGGCGAGATGTGAGGCTTCTTTTAGATTGAGCTAATATCTAAAATTGGTTAAAGATTCAGCAATTTGGCAACCTATTGGTCGTGAAGCACCACAAGCCCCGCTACGCTGCACTTGTGGCTGACCAGGCTCACCACCTAACCGTAGTGATACACACACGACCAAATACCTTTCGGGTACCGAACTCTTAATGTGTGTCTCCCGTGGGTGTAAGTTTCCGCACTGACTGCGGTACTTAAAGAATTCTGTTCCCCAAGTTCCGCTCGCGCTTCACTTGGGGTCTTCCCGCCAGGATGATAAAATTGACTGTAAGATCACGATCAACTGGAAGGTTGACGCTGAACGCTTATCCCACTGTTAATTTTTATGAACGCTGGATCTTATCGTTTTGGCTAATAAAAATCAATGCCAGTGTTATGGGGATGACAACTATCACCGCACCCAAAAGTAAGCTCCAAAAAAAATTTGCTAAAGAAGGTGTCATACAACTCAACCTTTTGTTACATACTCCATCTCAATTCTAATTGTCTATTACATCCTTGGGAAGGAGGGGAGGTGGAGGAGTGGAGGAGTGATGGAGTGATGGAGTTATGGAGTGAGGGAGTGATGTAAAGTTAAAATGGGAAATATTAGGCTTTACAAAGCTTAATTTTTTTTGCTTAACTGACCATAGTTGTGATTGTGTGAATAAGGTTCAACCCCATGACTGCTATTGATATTGCTACTTGGACTCTTGGTCCATTGTTGGCACTGATGACTCTGTTATTTATTTTGCGTATAGTGTTGACTTGGTATCCCCAAATAGACCTGAACCGCTTACCCTTCAATCTTGTTGCTTGGCCAACTGAACCTTTTTTAATTCCATTGCGTAAATTAGTACCACCTATTGGCGGCGTAGATATTACCCCGGTGATTTGGGTAGGTATTTTTAGCCTGCTGCGGGAAATTATTCTGGGTCAGCAAGGACTGCTGACCATGTTCGCTCGCTTACATTCATAAACAGTAGTTATACCACTTTGGAGAATAAACCATCCATTGGTAAAGATAAAGATTGCATGCAACAGATAGATTTTGGCAACTACTACTGTATCAGGCTTATATAGCAGCTAAGTATATGGGTTAGGGCATCATGTTTTGCTTAAAGGTGGGTGACTAAGATGAAAAATCCCATCCTTTAACCTTTTCTCCATGCTGCTTCAGAGCAACAGGTAACAGAAAAATGTCCTAACCCGAAAACCTAGTGCTATGTAATCCAAAATCCAAAATCTAAAATCCAAAATGGTATCACTTCATGTGTTCCTGCACGAAATTAGTATAAATTTGTCCCTTGATAAAATTGGGATTTTCCATAATTTTTTGGTGAAATCCAATAGTTGTGGGCAATCCTGTAATGGCACACTCCCTTAATGCTCTTTTCATGCGGAGAATAGCTGTGGAACGATCAGGTCCCCAAACTATCAATTTGCCAATTAGAGAGTCATAGTATGGTGGGATTTGGTAATCGGTGTAAACATGGGAATCAATCCGCACTCCAGGACCGCCAGGAGGCAAATAACCGCTAATTCTTCCTGGTGCTGGCCGAAAGTTATGGTCTGGATCTTCAGCATTAATGCGACATTCAATGGCATGACCAGTTAAGTTAACCATATCTTGGGTTAATTTCAGCTTCTGCCCTTGAGCAACTCTAATTTGCTCCGCCACTAAATCCACCCCAGTAATCATCTCTGTAATCGGATGTTCTACTTGAATCCGGGTGTTCATTTCCATAAAGTAAAATTGACCATAACTATCCAGCAAAAACTCAATGGTTCCTGCACCAGTAAAATTAATAAATTTAGCCGCTCTGACTGCTGCTTCTCCCATTTTCTGCCGTAATTCCGGGTCAAGAGCCGCGCTGGGTGCTTCTTCTAACAGCTTTTGGTTGCGGCGCTGAATAGAACAATCTCGTTCGCCTAAGTGAATGACATTACCATAGTTATCCGCCAAAATTTGAAATTCAATGTGACGGGGACGTTCGATGAATTTTTCTATATAAATGCTGGAATTGCCAAAAGCTGCATCTGCTTCTCCTTGCGCTGCCTGTAGGGATGGCAATAAATCATTTTTCTGACGCACTAAGCGCATTCCCCGTCCGCCACCACCAGCTGTGGCTTTAATCATTACTGGATAACCAATTTCCTTAGCGATCGCTAATGCTTCTGCTTCAGATTCTACCAAACCATCACTACCTGGAACCGTGGGAACTCCAGCTTTTTGCATGGTTTCCTTGGCTGTGGATTTATCCCCCATTAAGCGAATCGCTTCTGGAGTGGGACCAATAAAAGCAATATCGTGAGCCGCACAAATTTCCGCAAACCGAGCATTTTCTGATAAAAAGCCATAACCGGGGTGAATGGCACTAGCATTACGAGTCAATGCGGCGGCAATAATATTGGGAATATTTAAATAACTTTTACCACTAGCAGGTTCCCCAATACATACCGCCTCATCAGCAAGTTGAACGTGGAGAGCATTGCGATCAACAGTGGAATGGACAGCAACGCTTGCAATCCCCATTTCCTCGCAAGAGCGGATAATGCGTAAAGCAATTTCTCCTCTATTAGCAATTAATATTTTGTCAAATTTCATCTTTGAGTTGTGATATCAGCCTAGTAAATTGACATTCTCTCCTAATTTCATCCCAAACATAGCACTTGCTCGATTTGAAATTACCAGGTGAGATTAAACAGCCTCAACTGCGTTCGTTGTAAGGCAGCTCCTGAAAGGAGCATCGCTTGTAGGTTTGCAGTGAAGAATCTAATTTCCTACTCCTACCTTTCCTAAATAGACTACCAACATTCAATTATTCCCATTTGCTTTCTGGGTTGTTTATTTAACAATAAGATGTGGGGTGTAGGGATGAATAGACCTTCTCCATGATTGGCGGTATACCCTTTCCCCGTAGGAATTAAATTTTTGCATTGGGACTGCCTCTAAAATTAAATGATGGTGCAGCAGCTAACTTTTTCCCAGTCTGATGGAGTTGCTCCATAAATGTTGTGCATTTCTACACTTATACAGTTAAATCTTGCAACTATTTGGAATTAGCTCCCTATATCCGAGTTTGTTATGCTATAGTTTATAACTAGCGAATACCGCGCGGATGTGGCGGAATTGGTATACGCGCACGTTTGAGGGGCGTGTGGCTTTGCCTTGCGAGTTCGAGTCTCGCCATCCGCATTTACCATCATTACAGTGACCAGTGAAAACTGGTCTTTTTTGATGAGAACAAGGATAAAAACCTTTCCCTTTTGGGCGCAAGCCTTGCGCCCCTACTCCTTCCCTCGGGTGAAGAAAAAATGTGTGGGAGAGCCAAAATACTTATTACTTATTACTTATTATTTGACCACAGTCTTTTCACTCACCCCATTCCCCCCTATTTCCAACCTGAGCCTCTACTAAAGTGATTTTTGTGCTTTCATAGAAATAGATAAAGTTTTGTAAAGACAATTGACTATCATTATTTCCAGCCCTTGGCTTCAGATATATATGAGGTCGCGACTCGCGCATTCCCGAGCCAGTCCGTTGGGCGGCTACGCCGACTTGTAGGAACTGGCGTTTGCGACTGTCGTCGTCGCGGGTTCTCTCGTCAATTCAAAATCCAAAATCCAAAATCCAAAATCCAAAATTGAATGACTGTAACTTTTACACCAAAAGACAGCTTAACAACACCAATAGAGTGGCATTGCTTAACTCCTATTTGGCAAGGTGGGGAGGAGATAATTCAACAAGGTTTACCTCATTCTCAGCTAGCACCCGCTTGGCAATTGCTGCTTTTGGGTGATGGTTCACCGACACGACATTTACAGCTACTGACGAGGGAACCCACAGAAGTAGATGTGATTGATATGTCATTGATTGGTATGGATTTAGATGGTGCTCCACAACTGATAGAAGCGGTTCCTGGGCCACGATTAAGGAGACAGGTATGGCTGCGTAACTCCTCCGGTAAAAGGTTGGGGTATGCTAGCTCCTGGTGGGAGGCTTCCCATGTGGATGAGTATTTACAAAATCGCTCCTTACCTATTTGGGCGAGTTTAGCCAGGATTCGCACCGAGTTATATAGAGATGTGCAGGGAATTTATTATGGTTACTGTCAGGCTTTAGAGTCGGCTTTTGGAGAAACTGGACCTTTTTGGGGTCGCCATTACTTGTTTTGGCATGATGGGCAACCACTGACGTTGATTTATGAGGTTTTTTCTCCTTATTTAACCAAATATTTGGGTTCTACAACTTTGGAGTCACAGTAAATGTATGGCAGTTGACCCATATCCGAAGTCGGGTCTGCTGAATAACTATAAAACATTGATTTATCAATGCTTTGAGGCTATTTTTGGGGTCAGGGCGTGCAAGGGAATTAGGATTTTAGGTTTAAAATTCTTGCATCTCTAATTTTTGATGGTAAAAAGAATAGAAAAAAATAGGCACCGAACTATTGCCTATTGCCTATTGCCTATTCCCTACCCCCACCAAAAGACTTTTTGCTGCAAGCCCTAAGTAGGGATGAAGTTAGTTGTTGCTAACAACTTGCACCAACTCCGATAACAGGAGCCTCTGGCTCTGATGGAGAAGGATGCAAGTTATCAGTTGTTAGGAAATTCCTAACTCCTAACTCCTAATACCGTTTCTGTATGAAGATGCAATTTATATTGATTGTAGAGACGTTGCAGTGCAACGTCTCTACGAGATTTATTTGGAGCAACTTTACATAGAATTGGTATAATTCCTAATTTTTATCTAAAGCGGATAGTTTTGTTGAAAAATTTTACGAGTCATGGGTTGTTCCACCTCTACACCCTCTCCACCAAGTACATCCAGTTTTTCTCCGTTAACTTCAATATAAACTTTGGCATCGGGATTTAAACTGGTAGCAGTGAAAAGAACCTGACCTAAACGACCCATCATGGAACTACTACCACCCCCAGAGGTAAATTCTGGAGATAAGTTAATGTGAATGGTATCGCTCTCTTGCTTGAGGCTCAGAAGTTTAGTACCCTTGGGGATAGTGGTAGAATCCGTACCTTCCGTTGGTCCTGCTAACAAAGCCTGGAAAGCTTGTGTTAAAGCTTGGTTTGGCTCTTTGTCGGTAAGTTTCAAAGTTTGAGGAACCAACTCTAAATTGTTACCGTTGTCTTTGAGCCAAAAAACCCTAGCAGCTTGTTCTTGAGAGGGTTGGTTGGTTGAACCTGGAGAAGGTTGTTGTGTATTTTGTGATGTATTATCTGTTGTAGGGGGTTGACTAGAATTCCAAGTAAATAAAGCTACGCCACCACTAACAGCAACAACAGCGGCGGAAACTGCTGCAATTACCCCTGAAGAAATACGATTGGATCTTTGTTCGCTCATATAAAAAAACCTACTAATAGAGCTGAGATGGCACTGTGGTGTGAGGAAAACCAGTTTCAAGAAGATGCTCACGAGCGGGGAGTTTCCCACAATTTAGCGGATGGCTCGATTCTGATAAATGCTGCGATTTCTATTTTGTCTGGTTTCATATCCCATTTTAGAAGTCGCACTTGTAGTCCGTCACCTTCCAATTGAGCTAAATCTAAGTTTTGATTTAAGTTGTTGACAATTTGGTTGATGAATTGAGGAGGAACTTGTTCTCCATTGACTAGAACCACTGGCTGAACTAGTTTAATTTTTCTACCAGCCAATATATTTATGCCGGATTCCGCTAAAATTAACAGCGGTTTGTCCTGCCCTTTTTCCTGTAATTTTACCTGTAAACTCAGACGATTGTTTGCTAAAAATTTTACTTTAGTTTCAGATAATTTGTATGTATTACGATTAGATGTTTTATCATAGTTAATAGATTTACGACTAAATTTTCCCAACCATGAGTTAAATTGGGGGGAGCGCAAGAATTGATTGAGATCCTGCTGATTTAATACTAGACGCAAACCACCTTGGAGAGGTTGCTTAAATAGGGGGCGTTTACGATTGAAGCTGAGGGAAGTTAGTTCTATGGCATCTGTTTCTACTTCTAAGGCAGCAATGCGAATTCCTTGCCCTTTTAATTTTAGACCGCGCCCGGCAATTCTCAACCGATTGACTTTACCTTGGAGTAGCTGATGGGTAGGAGCGTTATCCACCCGCACTTGTAACTTTTCTGCTTGACTAAGCTGTTTGCGTATGGCATTTTCCGCTGTGCGATCTATTACTAGTCCGGCTGGGGAGATGATACCTAAAACTCCGGATAAAAGTATGGCAATAAATTCCATAGTAAATTTTAGATTTTAGATATTTTGCCATATATATAGCAGACAATGAGTGTGAACTACCTACATCGCCGCAAGCGGTCGATGTAGGCTTCTGGCTTCATCGACAGATGCTCTTCCACCTTGCGGTTTCTTGGTCTTACTCCGCCTCTGCACAGCAAGAACGGGGTTCCCTCCGTCATTAGATAATATCCGTATGTCTTCTGTTCTTATATTCACAGATGCGTTGATATCCTGATCGTGGTGAGCTTTACAAGCAGGACAATCCCAATCTCTGAGTTTTGAATCTTAATTTTTGATAAAACTCATCGGCTGCTGGCGATCGCTCAAACAACGGAGGTGATCAAATAAAAGTTGTTTGGTTCTGAATTATTCGTAACTACAGGTGGCTGAGAGCATTCGCCAAACCATTTTCGATACTACCACTGACTAACCCGAATGTTTCAGCAGTTCGGTCAGCAGCTTGATTATCTCATCTTGCTGCCTGACCTTGGTTTTACAACACTTCTGAACCACTTCGATCAATTCGTCGATTCTGTCATCCCCCTGCCCACCGTCATCGCCACCACTTGAGCCGGGAACAAAGATCATGCCGGTCATTTGACGGTGGCGTGTGATGTAGTTGCCACTAGCGGTATAGGCAGCTACATCTACCGTTACATTGTACGGGCCAATCTGGTTGGTTTCGGTGAAGATCCCCCGATAGACGCATTCCGGATCTCGTTCCAACCGCAAGCGCCGGGTGCTTCCATCTGGCTTGGCCACCTCCACCTCCACCGGTTCTGCCAATTCAATCGGAAAACCATAGAGTGTAGGCTGTAGCACAACCTCCATCGAGCTTGCCGGATTATAAGTTGCTTGCTCAACACGTCCCGCCAGCCGGAAGTCACTGCGGGCTTTTGCCATCACCGAATAATAGAGCGGCACACCGCCGCCGTAAGAATCGGGCACGTGGGTTGTTGCTACCTGATGCCCAGAAAAATTGCGCACCCACACCTTCCATGTGCCTATGTGAACCTGCGGAAGATCTGGGAAGATGGGGAAAAGTACTCGATAGTAAAAATGTCCTGATTGCTTGACGATTTGGACATTAGGCATGGTTCCGACTGTGGTGGAGTTGATTATGCTGCCGTCAGGGGCTTCCAGCCACACATCCATGTACTTGGGGAAGACGCTCTCGCGACGGAAGACGACGATAAAATCAGCACTGACATCAACTTCACCCAGGTGGACGACCGTGGCCGCCTGTTGCCCAGGATAGAGCAAGGCTTTGGGGTCTTGAACGAAGGCTTCGTCACTGACATCACTGAGGATTTGTACATAGAGCTTTTGCAGCAAGAATTCTTTTTGAGCGACTAAGTCACCGGTGATTTGCGCGGTGCCATTGGTCACGCTGGCGATCTGGTTCAGCTTGTCTTCCAACTGATTCAAGCCCAAGCCAACCGAAAACACCCGTTGCCTGGGGGACTTGGTCTGGACGACACCCGTTGCTTCTGGAATGTCGGGCATCCGGTTCTGGATGCCATCTGTCAACACCACCAGTGCCCGGCTATCGGCGGCTCCACCATCCAGAACAGAACTGCCGAGAATGATTCCCCCACCAATGCTAGTAAAGCCATCGGGATCGAGGTTGCTCGCTGTGAGGGTGCTCGATGCCTGGGATTTGCCGGTACTATCCGCTAGGCGCATTGTCAGTAAGATGTCCTGTGGGTCGCGGGCTTCGTCGTTGTAGCGGACAATGCCAATGCGGTCGTTGTCCTTGAGCAGGGAGACATACAACTGGGCGGCATCGATGGCATGATCCGTTTTGGTCTCGCCAGGAATACCGGTCAAGCCGCTCATGCTGTCGGAACGGTCAATCACCAAGACTGAATCAATTGGCGGTGGCTCTACGGCTCGCCCTGTTAGATTAACGATCACCGGTAAGTTGACCGCGCTGTTTGGGGTCGTGACTTGCAGCGAGCCAAAAGATTCTGGTGGACCACTTTCCGAGCTGGTGAAGGCAATAAAGATTGTCGTTGAGAGATAACTCTCGAAAACAGGCGCGGGAATGCGGAAGCTGGTCTCGGTTCCCGGTACGTAGGTGAAGCTGGGGTCACCGATGATCGCACCAAGGTCGAGCTCGACTGAAACTGGCATCCCAGCACGGATGTTGCGGATCTCAAAGGAGCGATACATCGTCAAGTTATGAGCGATGTCACCAAATTCCAGCACAGTTGGGAGCACCTCAACCGTTGGCTCATCCGGAATGAATTCGCGCAGTTCTTCAGCGATGCCATCGACACATACGCGACAAAATTCTTTGCCACTCTGTCGCATCTTGCAGGTGTACGCTGGGCGATAATATCCGCAGTGGTAATAGCTTGCCCCCTCATAGAGTCCGATGATGGTATCGTCGCTCAGGACGTTTGCGCGCTCGTCACACTCCGAACAATTCGGGTTTTCCATGGTCGGCACAGGAGTTGTCGGTTCAATGAAGAAACGCCACTTAATTAGGTCGCGTTCTGTCTCGGAGGTGACGTTGATACCTGGATCTGAACCAGCAGGAGCATTATCACGGTCGGTTTCGCCGCTATCACAACCCTCCCAATAGTTGTATTCATCTGCCAGGTCAAAGGCAGCGTGCCCCAGCTCATGCACCACGACATCGCGAAAAGCGGAACTCAGCGATGCCCAAAAAACATTGCCGCTGGCACAACCTCCACGTTGGCTGGTGTTGACCAAGACAGCCGCCGTATCCCAACCGGCTAATTGGGTATCCAAGGTTGATCGTACCAACAATTCATCCCCAGAAAGACAACGGCGGATGCCACCGTTACAAAAGGTGCTATCAAAATAGGTTGCAACACTTGTCCCGGAACCACTGCTGCCATCACCACAGGTGGCAGGATCGTCTGTGCCGCTCTCATCCGATGCGACGTTAAGGCGGTGTATGTTGATAGCAGAACCAAGTTCAGTGAACCAGGCTTCGCTTTGCAATTTGTTGACGATCTCGTCACAGTGGTCGTTGAAGTCACTCTGTTCAGCGGCCGTGAAGCCCTCTGCAATGAAGACGATGTTGTGCCGTTGGTCGTTGGGTCCGTTATTGACCAGGGTGGTTATACCTTGGACTGTCCCATCACTAGCGCCCATAATGTTCCTCCTGTTGATCATCGTCATCACAGTTGTCATCGCGTAGGGTTACTGTGCGGATTACTTCGGCTTCTCTGCACACTTCACCTTCTGGGGTGATGTTGGAGAAGATCGATAACCGTTCACTCTCTGGAAGGTCGGGGATAAGCAGCTCGACATAGACCTCTTTACGCTTTAAAGGCACGCGGCGTATGCTGCCATCTGGCTCAAACAACTCTAGCGATGGTTCGAAAGGATTTGCGGACTTACCCCGGTAGAGCAATTTTCCACTGCGATCTCGCAATTCGTACCAGAATCCGCTGCGGGTTCCGGAGGGTAATTCAGCCGAATGGCGCAGTGTTTTGCGATCAAGGATGATGTTTGCAACGGTCTCCCATTCGTTGTTGGAATAGCGTAGACGCAATCGGCGTACCCGCGTCGGAAACTGAATCCGTGGAGGTCGCTCGCCCCGCCCGACTGGTGGACGGGATGGATTGGGTGGTTTTGGATTAGGCATATTTGCCTCCTAACAAAAATATACAGACAAACCACGTTTAGCAATAACAGCTGTCGCTTCCCAGACTAATTGAAAAAATTTTAACGGAGCTATAGGGGTTCTGGCTCCCCATGTAGCGCACTAAATGAAAATTTATCGCGGAGTATATGAAAAATTCCTACCAAATTCCCAGACTATTTGAAATTTTCCGCTCAATTCAGAATACAAGTCGCAAAATTCATATAGGATAAGGCTTTGGTTTAATAATTTTGTAGAATGCAATCGCCACTGTACTACGACAGTATGAGGGTTGCGACAATTTTTACTTTGTCCGCGATCGCGAACCGATAACAACCTTATTCTAATATAATACGGAATTTTTCCGTATAAGTAGGTCGGCGTAAATAATTATCGTTTGGATAAGGCAGGGGGCACCCGAGCACCCGAGCAGGGGGAAAAAGGGTTTTAGCCTTATTTACTTTTCTTCACATAGTTTGATTTTATTGTGCCGACTTACTTATCCCTTGGTACAGAAAGACGTAAATACGACGATGATTTATACCTACGTTCTTAACCGGGGTGGTAAAGCTATCCGTAGTCCTCTAAATTAGGGATAATATTTCCAGAGCAGTAATTTCCTATTATTTATGACTCAAGCCATACCCAAGCTAGTAATCTTTGAGGAATTTGTCGATCGCTTGCCTGAAAGTTCCGGAATACGCTATGAATTACATAATGGGGAAATCGTGGAAATGGCACAGCCAGTAGGAGACCATGAAGAAGTTAAGGGTTTTTTAAGTATCGAAATTCCCGTTGAAATCAAACGTCTGGGACTACCCTACGTTATTCCCAACCAAGCCATAGTCAGGCCTCCGGAAAAAGATTCTGGTTATTTTCCCGATGTGTTGGTGTTAAACCGGGCAAATCTGGTAAATGAACAATTATGGAAGAAATCATCTACCCTCAGTTTGGGCGCATCCATACCTTTGGTGATTGAAATTGTATCGACTAATTGGCGGGATGATTATTATTTGAAGTTTGCTGATTATGAGGAAATGGGTATTCCCGAATATTGGATTGTGGATTATGCAGGATTGGGTGGACGTAAGTTTATTGGTGATCCCAAACAACCAACAGTTTCTGTATGTAACTTAGTTGATGAGGAATATCAAATCAGTAAGTTTCAAAATAATGATGTGATTATCTCCCAAACTTTTCCTGATTTAAATCTCACTGCGAATCAGATATTTCAAGCTGGTTTAGTATAGAAATGGTACGCTTGTCAAGAGGAAGTTAAATTAAGATTTGTTGAGTTCCCTTCATTAATCTAAATTACGATATCCGCGATCGCTCGATCTGTCCACAGTTTCTTTGATGAGTAAAACAACAATTGCAACAATAACGTAAGAAAGAACTAGGAGACCATTCTTGGTCAGAAAAGTTGCAACTGGTGATGAAAGATCAAAAACAATTAAAACAATAATTAATGCCCAAGCCATCAAAAATAAGACTGGAATAACCGGAGACTGAAACCATGAAACCCAGGGAGCAGGGCTGGTATCACCCTGTAAGGGTGGATGTTTCAATGATTTCCCCTTTAGAGCCAGGTTACGCTCATTTATGTTTGTCCAAGATTTGTACTGTCCGGAATTACTATCCCATTCACGGTGCCACCACTTATCCAATATCCGCAGTTGATTCTCTGCTTTATTTAGCCCGTCTTGAATCGATATACAAATTAAAATGCCAACAACAGAAATTATACCGAGCAGATATGGAAAATGACTTCCTGTTCCCGAACCTCCTGAGTTACCTTTCCAGGTATTAAATACCAATGCGAAGGCAGTAAATAAGAACGCTTGAGAAGAGAATAGCCAGCTTAATCGATGATTGACTAAGGTATTCTCATGTTCAATAGATGCTCGGACTCGTTTCCAATTGGCAAATTCTTCATCTTTAGACTCATCAAATCGTAGATCCTGCAAACGTTGAAAAACTAGATTAATAATTTCGGTTCTCCCATCAATACTGTTGGTAGAAAGCTGCAAATACTGATGTAGTAATTTATCTTTACCAAACACCAAATGACGTAACTCATCGGCATCAGTACACTCAGCGAGAGCCTGCCAAATTTGAGTTTCAACTTCTTGAGCGTTATTTGCCATACACTATCTGAATTGAATTTTGTTGGTAGTAGAACTTTAACCTTCTTCTTTTATGAATTTAGGCGTAGCTACGTATATAAATAATTATAGGCTGTGTGACATTTTGAGAAATGTTGTACGCAAAAATAAAAATTGTAGTGTCACGCACCAATCAGGAATTGT
Organism: Calothrix sp. MO_167.B12; assembly: GCA_030066045.1. GTDB lineage: Bacteria > Cyanobacteriota > Cyanobacteriia > Cyanobacteriales > Nostocaceae > Calothrix_A. Next base: position 12,111 of record JASJCJ010000061.1, on the reverse strand, counting down.
GAAAATAGATATTAGATGGTGCGTTACACTTCGTGAACGCACCCTACAAAATCGGCAATTGCACGAAATAAATACGATTTCTATGATTCAGAAATTGGTGTTTTAACCATCCACACCAGAAAAGCGAGAATTTGTTCTACAGGTTGTAGAGGATAATCTGTAAGGTCAATTGTCACTGTTTGAGCTTCTAATTTCATAAAACGCCAGAGAATACCGCTACTAACAACTCCATAAATTGTAGAAATAGGTTGATTTTTTTGTTCATTGAATCTTTGTGCAGCTAACATTTCAGCAATGCACTGTCCAATCTCTAGGGTTAAATCAGCTTTTTTTGCTTCAATTAAAACGATCACTGGTGCTTCAATTGCTAAAAGTTCGGGAGAATGACTAATAATAAAATCACATATACCATTTAAACTGATACTTTCATCAACTGTAAATTATTCACCGGAAAATAAGCTAATTTCATCACCAAGTATACGTCTAATTTCTAGCAATACAGGAGCAATAATTAACTCAGAACGCGCTTTTCCGCTTCCTGCTGCTGCCAAAGGTAGACTTAAATTAAGATAATCAATTAGAGTATTAGAAGGAGTAATTGGTTCTAATGTTGGAATAAATCTAACTCCCTCAACTGTTTTGATGCCAAATGTATCTTTGATTTTACTGATAGTATTAAACTGACTGTAGGGCATATTTTAAAAATTTCGTTGTATGTTGGATAAAATGTAGTAGAACCCAACAAAACCAGGATTTTTGGGTCGTGCTTTGCTCTACCCAACCAAGGATAATTACCATTTGCTTGCTTGAAGGTTTACTCCACTCTATAGTGAAGTACTACAACTCCGTTCCCGTATATCTTTCTATCGATAAGTTCTAAAGCAGTTTGCTGAATCACTCCAGAAAAAAGTGGAATACCCGAACCCATCAGGAATGGGTTTACTTTCAGGATTAGCTTATCAATTAAGTTGTTAGCAAAAAAGGTTGTGGCTAAATCTCCACCACCACAGAGCCAAATACCCTTACCTACTTGATTTTTCAGACTTTTGACCAATCCAACAGCATTTTCACCAACAAGCTCAACATTCTCATCAGGGCTTTCTTTGATGGTGCGTGAAAATAAATACTGTTTCATGTGGGAGTAAGGGCTTGTCACACCTTCTTTTAGTCCTATCTCATAGGTTTTTCGCCCCATAAGCACAACATCAAACACCTTGTTTTCACCATGAATATTCATGGCATCGCGGAGGTGGGATGGAACAGTTTCAGGAAAAGATGCAAATATATCTGCTAAATATTCACTATCTGGGGAAAAACCGTCATGGGAGCCATCATGGTGAGCGATGAATCCATCAACACTGCAAGCTACATAATAGGTTAATTCTCGCATCTTGAACTCCTCAGTTGAATGAACCCATTAAGTTGAAGTACACACTTCCCATACTCCAACATCCACCGAATGCTTCACAAGAACATTTTAACCTCGGCACTTCTGCAAGGGATAAGCCAAAGGCTTGATGCTTTGCATATCGAACTATTGTTATATTCAACAAGCAACTGCTCCCTTCTCGGTGTAAGATTGCCTATCTCCTAAACCTCTCTATTCTCTGTGTTCTCTGTGCCTGGAGCGGTTTTTTAATCAGTAATCTTTGGGCGGGATAGGAGTGGTTAGGTATGACTGGGTTCATACTGATTTAACCAGGCCTGATATAAAGGCTCAAAGCTATCCGGTTGCTTTTGGAAATACAATTTACTTTCCGGGATAACCACTCCTGTTTGAGTACTACTTAACCATAAGTGAGCAACAGGATTAATCCATTTTGTTTTATCTAGAGTACCTGGTTTTACATTCACAACCTCTTTATTTCTCAGAGGCTGATGAAATAACCTAGTGCCACATTCAGGACAGAAAGCACAATTTACTGTTCTACCACTATTGGATGTTCTGCTCCAATATTTAGGAGCGCCACTCATGATTTTGAATCCCGTTTTCGGAACAGGCATAGACATACCAAAACCCGATGAAGACTGTTTTTGGCACTCAGTACAGTGGCAAGCATAGAGAGTAAGAGGCATACTATTAATTTCATATTTGATTGCACCACATTGGCAGCCTCCTGTCATTGGCAATGAAATTTTTATTTTGCTATCCATGTGTCATTCTATATTTATTGCCCAATTTTCTATATATAGGAATCATGTTTTATTTCTGAAAGAATTTGAATCCACAACCCTTGTAAAACAGGCATTTGAGTCTCAGTATGCGTTCAAAATTCAAGTAGGAGTCCTATATCAAGCTAATAAAATTTGGTAGAAACCAAGAAAAAAAAGATTATTGGGTTGTGTTTTCTCTACTCAACCTCTTTTTTATTATGCTTTTTTCCCAGCAATTGGCTCATCTATATTTTCAATATCAACAAGGTTCCATTTCAAACCTTTATTACGATATACACGTTTCTTTAGTTTTGGATAATCACCGACATCGTGGTCAAGACGCTGACCAACAACAATACACTTCAACAAAGAGCTACCACTATTTTTAAGTGTATGTGGCTCTCCCCCTGCACGATAACCGATAAAATCACCTGCTTTGACAGGATATTTATGATCTCCAATAGTTGCTTCTGCTTCACCTTCAAGGATATAAACACATTCATCTTCGTGATAGTGCATATGTAACTCTGTAGACTCATATCCTGGTTGAATCTCTATGAGATGAAAGCCAAAGCCAATCAAACCTGTAAGGTCACCCAAAGATTTATTCAGTCTGCGAGCGTTATCATTGAGAAAATGAGTTTTCTGAACACCTTCATACTCCTCTATTTCTTCTTTTTTGATGATATATCTGTCCATATCTCCCACTCATAGATTTGGATAGGAATTATTCAATTCTATTCCTATACTCTTGCTTATGTTGAAATTGAAGTTCTCTTAGTTCAATATTTTTTTGCATCCAGTCATCACTAATTTTTATCTTCCTTCCTATTTCCTGTTTAGGAGATTAAGTAATGGGTTGGGTCTGATTTTCAGACCTAACCGAATTAGAACAACTAATTTAATTCCTCCTCAATCCAATTTTTCAAAGTAGAAACAACTTCTTCTACTGCAATTTCACAAGACTCTTTATTCGCCCTTTTCACCACCTCAACTTTGCCATTAGCTAAAGCTTTCCCGGTGACAATGCGGTAAGGAATACCCACCAAGTCTGCATCTTTAAATTTAACTCCCGCCCGCTCTTTACGGTCATCGAGTAAGGTTTCCACTCCGGCTTGATTTAACTCTGTATAAAGCTGCTCGGCAACTTCCACCTGTTTACCATCATTAATATTGGGAATACAAACGATCGCATGGTAAGGTGCGATCGCAACTGGCCAAATTATCCCATCTTTGTCGTAAGATTGCTCTACCGCAGCTTGTGCCAATCGAGAAACTCCCACACCATAACAACCCATCCATAGGGGTTCCTCTTTCCCTTCTGGGGTGGTGTAGGTTGCTCCCATTCCTTGGGAATATTTTATACCTAGCTGGAAGATATGTCCTACTTCTATTCCCCGGGCACTTTGTAATTTCTGCTCTGGATTATGAACCGCTCTATCCCCTGCTTTTGATTTACGTACATCTACTTGTATCTCTGGTGCTTTAAGATTCTCACCCCAGTTCGCCCCAACCATGTGATAGCCAGACTCATTTGCCCCTGTAACAAAGTTCTTTAAATCAATGGCGGTTTTATCCACCAGGCGTAAGAATTTACCATGCACCTGTTTCTTGGTATCAATGTATGCATCATCTATATCAGGAGCAATGTAACCCAAAGGTAAGGATTTTGCTGCCCAGGTTGATTGGGATTCCGCATCAGGTACGGTAATTGCCAGGATGGTTTGAGCTTTGTATTGGGGAGCAAGTTTGGTTAATTCGTTCTGCAATTTCACATCATTTACTTCCTGATCCCCACGGATGCTTACCAGTACTAATACGGTGATTCCGTTGTCATAAATGGTTTCGTAGAGGACATTTTTCACTACCTGGGTGGGAGAACACTTGAGGAAATTACATAGTTGTTCAATGGTTTCTGTACCTGGAGTTGACTTTTTCTCGTAACTGGTAAAGCTAGAAGGCTCGGCATCAACGGGTAAGGAAACCGCCTTTTCCACATTCGCCGCGTATTGACCATCTTCTGTGTAAAGAACTTCATCCTCCCCGGCTTCCGCTAACACCATAAATTCCTGGGAACCGGAACCACCAATGGCACCGGAATCAGCTTGGACGGGGCGAAAAGCTAAACCACTGCGCCGCAACATATTACTGTAGGCGGTGTACATATCTTGGTAGGTGGCTTTTAAACTTTCCTCATCAGCATGGAAAGAATAGCCATCCTTCATAATGAATTCCCGTCCCCGCATCAAACCAAACCGGGGGCGAATTTCATCTCGGAACTTAGTTTGAATTTGGTATAGGTGTATGGGCAACTGACGGTAGGAACGAATCATATCCCTAGCTACGGTGGTAATTACTTCCTCGTGGGTGGGTCCCAGGGCTAAATCCTGTTCCCTTCTGTCCCCCAGGGCAAACATGATACCCTCAGCTTTAGTATAGGTATCCCAACGTCCCGACTCTTTCCATAATTCTGCGGGTTGTAACTGAGGTAAAAGACATTCCTGGGCACCTGTAGCGTTCATTTCCTCCCGTACTATTTGGGATACTTTTTGTAGTACTCGCCACATCAAGGGTAAATACGCATAAATACCACTGCCAATACGACGAATATAACCTGCTCTCACCAGTAGTTTATGGCTGGGAATTTCTGCATCCGCAGGGTCGTCTCTGAGTGTGACAAATAACATTTTTGACAGTCGCATTGTTTCTCCTATGTTCGGTTTTGCTAGTTTTTATGTCAGTTAGAGTGTAAAAATTAGCCTAGAAGCTGAAGTATAAAGGATATACGCCAAAACAGGATAAATATTTTTCTTCTTTACCTAATTCCCAAAGCCGTTGCTTTAGAGAGAAAAGGTAATCAGAAATGAGCAACAGTATTTTCTTGTTGCCTGTTGCCTATTCCCTGTTGCCTATTCCCTGTTACCTATTCCCTATTCTCTTAAACAATTACCTACCCTAAATTTTATGTATAAAGCACAACCACCTTTAGAATTTATTTCCCCAGCATTTAACCCTTGGTTGTTAAAAGCATCCCACTTGTTGCTTCCCCAATGGATAAATTGGCAAACAGCAATCAAGCAAATTGAAGCAGACAATATAGAAGTTTTGGTGGATCTATATCGTCAGTTTCAAGGAGGAAAAGTTCGTTTTTTGCTTGCATTTCGCCATCCCCAAACCCAAGATCCTTTGTGTTTGGGCTACTTGCTTTCCCAACTAGTACCTAAGGTAGCACGACAGAAAAATATAGCACTAAAATCACCAATCCATGCCCATTTTATTTATGATCGCGGCATTCCTTTATGGGCTGGTGACCACATTGGTTGGCTTGCTTCCCGGTTGGGTGGTACGCCAATTCAACGGGGTAAGGCTGATTGGACGGGATTGCGCTCGGCGCGGAATTTATTTGCCAATGGTGATTTTCCCATGGCGGCGGCACCAGAGGGTGCTACCAATGGTTTGTCGGAGATTGTCAACCCCCTAGAACCGGGAATTGCCCAATTAAGCTTTTGGTGTGCGGAAGACTTGCACAAAGCTGGTAGAGAAGAGCAGGTTTTTATTTTACCAGTTGGCATTGAATACAGTTATATTACTCCTCCTTGGGATGCGATCGCTAACCTATTAAGTCAATTGGAAGCGGTAAGTGGGGTGTCTGGAGATACAAACAAGTTTGATGCCTCTGTTTTGAGTTCCCTACCATCTGCATATCATTCCCTATATCCTAGGCTTTTGCGGTTGTCAGAGCATTTATTATGTTTGGTAGAAGATTTTTATACTCGTTTTTATCACCAGAAATTACCCAAACCAGAGATTGTTACCGGAGAAAGTCAAGATATTAATCAAGCGATCGCTAATCGTTTACACGCTTTACTAAATGTAGTTTTGCAAGTAGCAGAACACTATTTTGATTTACCAGCTAAGGGTAATTTTAATGACCGTTGTCGCCGGGTGGAGCAAGCAGCATGGAATTATATGTTTAGGGAAGATTTTAAAGATATAAGTGCATTGTCACCCCTAGAAAAAGCATTGGGCGATCGGGTGGCGGAAGAAGCGAATTTACATATGTGGCATATGCGGTTAGTGGAAAGTTTTGTGGCGGTGACTGGTAGTTATGTGCGGGAAAAACCCACTGCTGAAAGATTTGCGGAAACTACCTTACTAATTTGGGATATGGTAACTCGGATTAGGGGTAGTAATCCTTTCAAGCGTCCGCAATTAGGCAAGCAAAGAGCGAAAATTACCATTGGCGAACCGTTGTCGGTGTCTGAGCGTTATCCAGTTTATAGTGATTCCCGTCGCAGTGCCAGACAAGCAGTGGTGGATTTGACCAATGATTTGCAGCAGGTGATGGAGGGGTTGATTGCGATGTGAAATAAGTAATAAGTAAGAAGTAATAAGTAATATGGCGGTTCCCACTCAGTTCATCTGGCTAGGTAACAGATCCCCGACTTCTGAATCAATATCCGCACATCATAGGGATTCCTAGGATAGAAGTTGGGGAGCTAAATGCCCGTGACTCATCAACATTAATGACATTAGACTACTAGGTAAAGCCAACACCGCCTATAAAGAGGTAATTATTGAAGAAGCGATCGCACAACTGCTAGCTGAAGTAAATGAAAATCGCTCTCCATTGCTTTCAGCTTTGCAAAATAGGCAAAGTTAAAGAAAGTGATAGCTTTGAATCACTTTGCTTTTTATTTCTGTTCAATCCCGCCATGCAACGCCTAGGGCGTGTTTTCAAACTATGGTGTAGGTTGGGTAGAACGAAACCAAACCCAACTGGGTGTACGGAAAATGTTGGGTTTCGTTCCTCAAACGCCACTTCTCTCAACGCGGGGAACCCGCGCACAAGAGTGGCTCCCCAACCTACAATTGATGCTAATTTTGGGTTTGAAAACAGACCCTACCCCCTCTTTCCTTGTATGCAGGAACTCCTAAACTTCAACATCATTTGGTCTAGCAGACGTGTCAAAGATGATGAATTCAAACTTCTTTCTATTCGCGCATCAGTGTTGCGACTTCCTTTTTTCCACAAACCTGAATTAGATGAATTAGAATAGTTTTTCTTAAGCACATACGTGAATGACATCTAGCTGAACTCGCAAAAACATGGGAATGGGTAAATTCCACGAATCATTCGGGCGACAAAATGAGGAAATGTATCGTCATTCCAAATCTGCACCACCCAAAAATATTGTGGATGTCCTGATTCTTCATCTGCGGGATAAGTATGTAATTGTCCATAAAGCGGCAATTCATGCTCTTCAATGGGGTGGAGATTGGTTGGATAGAAATCAAGCAATTGAAGCCCTTAATTTGATGCTAGGTTGGCTCGGTACCTATAGAAAAGACCCTTATTTCTTAGATGATCTTTGCCAAGCGATTATACGGGTATCTCACCGCTTTGCAGATTTGAAAAACATTGCAATTAGCTTTATATGTAATGTTCTTCCGACTAAAGAGCATATAGTTGATGAAAAAATTATTAACGAAATTATCCGGTATCTAAAGCCAGATGAGGATGAGGCCGTTGTTGAATTGGCAGCACGCCAGATTGCGTGGTGTTTAGCTAATTACAGTAGAAACCGCTATAACCGTTATGATGATTCTGTCCGTGAAAAAATGTTCAATTGGCTGCACCAAATTCCTCACGCCATTTATACAAGTATTAGGTCAGAATTACTTGAGTCTGCAAGGCAACTTGCAGCAAAAGATGCTTGGAAAGTATGTTACTTTGCTAGTTTGTTTGCCCGATATGGTGATTATATCGCCGAAAAAGAAGTGTTTGATATTGCCGTGGAATCGCTAAATGGTGAGAAGCGTTATGAAAAGTTACAGAAAAAACTAAGAATTTTTGGGGAAATTGCCGCTGCTAATATTAATCTTCAGAATGGCGAGATTGCAGTAGCAGATGAGATTATGTCGAAGATTAGGGAGATAGAAATTTGAGACTAAATCAAAAGCTAGATATTGGTTACGCTCATCATAGTGCCAAAATTATAGTCAATCTGCGAAAGGTTCTTCAAACAATTGACTTACGAAAAGGTGAGTGTATCGCTCAAATTTATGATGTCATCAATAGTATGGAAACCCATCTTGCCAAAACAGCAAATTCAAACGAATTAAACGTCTGGCAATTAGTTATTATGGGTCTCCGTGTTTTAGAAAGTCACTTACAGTGTCGTAATATTGCGCTCAATAGATCTGGAGACCTTTTAAGTGAACGTGAACGACTAGCTATATTGTGCGCTGAATTTCGGTCCTATCTTGCCGATTCTGTTAGCCAAAACAAAAACAACCATCAAATTATAAACGAGATAATTGGGCAAGATGGTCGAAGCATAAATTCCGAAAGATTGCTTTTATTTCTCCAGTCTTTACCCCTACCAATTACCTATTGGAGGCAAAAAGGCGAACGCTCTCCATTTGATTTTCAAAGTTCATCTGAAAATGAATCAAGGAATACACTACAGTCTCCTCTTGTGCGGCTAATTGCATTTATTGATAGTGCCCCCTTGGTTACTCCTCAACTACTTCAACCACAATTAATTTACACACTTAAATTTATAATTCGTGGTATTACATGGCACAAAGATGCTGAAGCATTACAGCTTGATTTGCTGACAACTTGCCCCAGCAGCGATTATTCAATTTCTAATTTTGTCCTTCAAAAACCAGACAGTATCGAAAATAACGAGTTTGAAGGAGAATTGACAGGTCAAATAAATTTTAAATCCGCTCAAAGTTTGTTATCCGAGAACATTTCTTTTATAGTCAGATGCGGGTTTAAATTAATTGATGGTAGTTTTCAAGAAGTAGCTGTAATTGGACATAACCAACTTGAGTTTCGCGTCGTTGACCCACAAAACAAGGTTTTTATTAGCGGTTACCGTCGGCTGGATAATCATGTAGCCCAACTGCTGGAAAGTTTATTACAAGATATTCCATCCACACATGATGAATTGCCGGAATTACTTCCAGTATTGGAAGCACTAACACGTCTTCTTGGAACTTACGCACAGGGAGCTGTTTTCCGAGATAAAATAACAGTATCTGAGGCAGAATTTCAATCTACTGTAGTACGTGATTTACGTTTGATTCTAGGGCAAGATGTAGAAGAACATCCAAGTCAAGCAGGTGGGATTACGGATATTCGCTATCGCGGTGTGATTATCGAATTAAAAGTTGAAAAAACTAATGGGAGCAGGACACATATTTGCCAGAAATATACGAGGCAGTCTACCCAATATGAAGGTATTGAGGCTAGGCAAATTAGTGTTGTTTTAGTTCTTGACCTTACATCGAAAGATAATCCTACTAGTGACATTAGAAATGATATTCTTTTGGTTGATGTGCCAACTCATGGCGACGACGATTTGACAAAAAAATATTCCTCGAAGGCGTTTGTGTTTGTTGTTAATGGAAATATTAAGAAACCATCTGATTACTCAAAATAGTGAAGTGTTTCATGTATCTATGTGAGGAACAACTTGGCATCTCGGCTTGATGCTTTAAGGATTGTATTTGTTAATGATTGTTGGTAAAAAAAGTATTGGGACAAATAATGACTGCTTTAATACTACAATTACCTCCGGCGTTGAAATTTACAGATGAAGAATTTGAGCAACTAGTTGCTGTCAATAAAGAGTTGCGACTGGAATTAACTGTTGAAGGGGAATTAATTATCATGTCACCCACTGGGGGAGAAACAGGGAACCGCAATTTTGAAATTTATATTGATTTGGGTATTTGGAACCGTCAAAATAATTTGGGCAAAGCTTTTGATTCTTCCACTGGTTTTAAACTTCCTAATGGTGCAACTCGTTCCCCGGATGTTTCTTGGGTAAAAATGGAAAGATGGGATGCTCTAACTCCACAACAAAGAAAGAAATTTCTTCCCTTATGTCCTGATTTTGCAGTGGAATTGGTTTCTGAAAGTGATGATGTGGAAGATACTCAAGTTAAGATGCGGGAATATTTAGCAAATGGCTTACAACTTGGTTGGTTAATTAATCCTCAAGCTAAACAAGTAGAAATTTATCGTCCTCATCAGTCGGTAGAAATTCTACAATCTCCCACAAGTTTATCTGGTGAGGATGTTCTTCCTGGTTTTATTTTAAATTTACAGCCGATTTTTGGCTAATTTTGAGCATCACCAAACGCAAAATATAAGCTTAATGCCTGAAAGCCTTTTTATAACTGGGTTATAAAAATACCAAGATTTTTAATTTAACCTGCGAAATGTGGAATCAATTAGATATTTCACCAGGTTGCTTCTCTTTCTTCAAAAAATCTATATTCATAAACTCTAGTAATCTATTAATGCATTATCAATTAAATATATCTATATATAAAACTTAACTCATTGAAATATTCAGTAATAATTTTGGAGATTATTGACGCTATTCTCAATAGTCAAACGAAATAATAGTAATTACAACCATGTAATATGGTATATGTATATTGGCGCAAGTAATTCACGATTTTAATTTTGCTACTTTAAAGCTTGAAAAACCATTACTTTTTTGTAGTACGTTATTTGCTTATTGAAAGAATTTCCTACAATTTACAAAAATTAATCCGACTTTTGTTTACATAACTTAAATATCAAAAAATATTGGTTTGATTAAAGTAAGCAGGTAGTGAGATAATAGAGGGTTTACCAAAAAAAAACTGGATACAAGTCCTACAACAGGAGTGTGGGTGAACGAAAAAATGTGTGGGAGAGCCAAAATACTTATTACTTATTACTTATTACTTATTATTTTCCCAAGTTCATCTACATCAACTCTGTTTCAGCTTGAAACCAATGCTCCAAAGATTTCCCATCTGGATAGCCATTTCGTTGCCAAATTTCATAGGCTTTCAAACGGATATCATCTTCATCTGGGCGGTTACGAATAAAATGTTTGCAGGAATTGCTAGTGAAATTGTAGGGAATCTCTGCAAAAAAATCTTGACGACCTAGAACTTCAACAGTAAAACGATAACAATTTTGTTTTATGGGGCAGTGTTTACCCGGACAGAGAATGATATCGTAAGGCATATATTTTTCTTCTTGGGTGATTTTTGGAAATCATTTTACCAATGACAAGGGCGCAAGCATTGCGCCCCTACAACGGATCTGCTATAGGTCAAAGATTCTTATCACATCCGTTGATATGGAAAAGGATATGAAACGTCAAAATCACCTTTATTTTTCTTGGTAACTTTGCGTCTACCCTGCACCGAAGCCCTTCGGGTATCTCCTAAGCCCTCCGGGCAGGCTGCGCCAACGGAGACGCTCCGCGTTAGCGTTAGCTCCCCTGAAAGGGGCACGCAGTCGCTCATGGGGGAAACCCCCAAGACCGCGCTGTCTCACCGCTCCGCGTCTAATGCGTCTTTGGGCGTTAGCGAAGCTCGGCGTAGCCCGGTAAATTCATATTTTCAATCAGCAACGCCCAATTTCTGATTCAATCTTTCTGAAACTCCTTGTGTTAATAACCTCTCCCGTATGGGATTTTGAGTAGTAGATGGTTGAGTTGCTTCACCTTTCAACATCCTCATCAAAGATGGCTGATGGGGATGCAAAGATTTAGCAAATTGCTCATACAACTCTGGGTCAACTGCAAAATGAAAGGCTAGCTCTTTTTCTACTTCCTGTAATCTTTGTGGTAACTCAGCTTCTGTTGTTTGTAATAATTCCGCAAGATGTTTGTTTAATAAGGCTTGGGGAAGTACAACTTCTTCTGGCTCATCACCACTTAATTGGGACTCGAACAAATTTAAGAAAGTCTCACACCCATCACTTTCTACAGGTGTATATTGCTGTAATGCCAAACCTGGTTTAATTACCGATCGCTCGACATTATCGGGTAGGGGTGCAGCCATTAATTTTTCGGCATTAACAATACCTGCTCCGAATTGATTGGGTTTCCAGGTGGGAAAGCGATCGCAGCAATCCTGCAACATTTGATC
>JASJCJ010000060.1 GCA_030066045.1 Calothrix sp. MO_167.B12 | reverse complement strand
GAGACGTTCTGACGGGGACTGGTAACAGTCTAGTTAAGAGTCTAAGAAGCAGGAAAAAAGGTGGAGAGGCAAGGATTTATCCTGCCTCGTAACATCCTTTGAGAATCCCTGCGGATTTATCCCAGGGAGTACGTCAAAAGACAATACAGTTCATTTAAGGCTAAACACTAAAACTGGTGTAGTGGCGTGGCAAGCTTAAAATAGTGCAATAGGTGTAGGTTGGGTTGAAGAATGAAACCCAACACCAGTAAAGCTTTGTTGGGTTTCCCTATCGCTCAACCCAACCTACCATTTTTCTTAACTACATGGGCTATAAGAGTTTTAGTCCACGCAGGTGGACTGTGTCCGTGTAGCCCCAGGCTTTAGCCTACGGGCTTTTGCAAAAATTGGGATGCTCCCGTAGTGGAGTATGAAAAAAAGAGTGTGACTATCTACCACGGATATCACACTCCAATATAATTTAGATTTCGTTCGTTTTTGGTGTTGTTGCCTAATATCCACCAAAATTTGAGAATCCACCAGATATAGCTAACCAAGCAAAGATACTAATTAGCCCCGCAGTAGACATTAATAGCCAAGAAATAACTGACCAATCAGAACTTTGGATAAAAGTCCGGAATCTGAACGGTTGACGGGCATATCCACTGGGAAATGGCAATTTATCGCGGTAGTCTTCTCCATAACGAGGCATCCGCGCAAAAGGTAATTCTCCTTGGCCTCGTTGGGGTAAAATCCTTCGTCTTTGGTAAGGAACTGTTTGCTCACCAAAGTTCTGGAGATACTCTTCACTATCTAGTAAAGCTTTGATAAAGCCCTCTAAGCCTTTAGTTGCAAGCACTATTGACCAAGCAAGTTTTTCGCGCTCATCATAAACATTACGACCCAAAATCCTCTGAATACATAATTCTACAAAGCGATAATTATTATTGCTTTCGTAGTTGAGTCGCCGGAATGGATCAGAGGTGGCTAATCCCTGAATAAACTCCTTCACTGTAATTTGACCAGATTTTAGCTGGGATTCCAGAAATGTCTGGCGGTTACTAGCTAACATCTGTTGCTCGTGAAAAATTTGGTAATATGCAGCCCAAATCAACTTATCAATTTCTTGATAATTGAGTAGTGTTTCCTGGGAGTAAATTCTAGGTTGCTCTTCACCTGTAATTTCATAACCAGCAACGCGCTGATTTTGGGATGAAGGAGAGTAAGTTAATAAAGGAATAGACACACTAAAAATCCTTAAGCTAAACTTTTAATAATGATCATTAATAAACTTTACTAGATTCTATTTCATTTGCTCTCAAACCTCAGCTTAAAAGATGAAGCTCATAGGGGTCAATAGAATAAAAGTAAAGCTTTATTAAAAAGTGTGTCTATTCAGAAATATTCTGAATTTTATCTCTGTTAATGAGCTACCATATCTAGTCTAGATATACCAAAGAAAAAAGAGTTTGGTATATCTAAAAGTATAAATTATCTTTTTTGTCGATGGTTCTCTCCACCGCTTCATAATGATTAAAGCTAATTTATAAACTAAATATTAAATACCAGAACTGGTGATTCTTTTTGCGATCGCTCTCCCGAAACTTTACTTACCCGGGGGGTAGTGGACTTTTCAAAACACAGTCTAAAATAAGAACCGATTTGATAAACTGAATCAATGGCTACAGAAAAACATAGGTAAAAACCTAGGATTTTTATCTATTTTTATCTATGTTTAATTAAAACTACAGACCAAAATTTGACAGTTCTGGATAGCAATACTCCGACTGAGGATCTTTTTGGATATACTGCTTAATGGTATCAATATCGATAAAATAATCTGAAACATTAATTAAGCTGTCACTAGTCATAGAGCGCAAACTGACAACCTCTACCCGCACTCCCTTATAAGAGACTGTATTCACTGCATAAGCTAAATCTCCATCTCCACTGACTAATATTGCTGTATCATAGTAAGGAGCTAAATTCAGCATATCTACTGCGATTTCTACATCTAAATTAGCTTTTTTAGAACCATCGGGAAATTGCACTACATCTTTTGTAACTAAGCGATAGCCATTGCGACGCATCCACAGTAGAAAACCCTGCTGCTTGTCATTAGCACGATCTACACCTGTATAGAAAAAAGCCCGTAATAATTTAGAACCTTGAGTCAGCAGTACAAGTAATTTTGCATAATCAATTTCTATGCCTAATTGGAGAGCAGCATAAAAAAGATTAGAACCATCAATGAAAATAGCTACTCTCCCACGGTTAGCATTTCTACCAAGAAACAGTTCCTGAGAATTTTCTGGTAATGAAATTGTTTCTGTACCATCCTCCTTATTTATTGATAATGGTTGAGAATCGTATTGCTGAACTTTGGTGGGATGAGAACTATGATTTATTTTCTTAAGAGAATTTTTACTTTTATTCACAATTGACCTCTATCTTTCTAGGAATATTTTCTTACTAAAGTTCGGTTTCAATAAAAACGCTTCAAACTACAAATATCAAATACAAAAAGAGGTGATTCTGATCGTATTTGATACTCAATTCTCTACAACACATCAGCAGCCAGATATTTCCAGGCACTTTTAGAAAAGTATGAGAATTGAACAAGGCAAACTCGGACAAGAGTCAGTTGGCGTATCAATGAATCAAAGTTCAGTATGTAGTATACTTTTTTGTTATTGTACGTAATACTACCATCACCAAACAGTTATTCATTCCATTCAAGCCAAGGTCTTGGGTTTCTGATTCAACAAAATTAATCTGCGTTCACCGTCAGCTGTTCCCAAAGGAGCATCACCATCTGGCGGCTCCAAAGGAACATCGCCATAGGGGTAATTTTTCCCAGAATGCCATACCCTAATCCAGACCAGATGAATCGATCAACCACACGGTAATTTACCCATGATTTATTCAACAAATATATATATATTATGTTGTTGGGCAAGATATACCAAAAATGAGTAAACACGAAAAATTTGCAGATCTCTTAAATTATATATCTCCCAAAATTGATTCTTTCATCCTATCTTGCCTTGAAGAGAATTTCAGCTTATTTTTTTTAATTTAGGTTAAAATTATAGCAGAAATACTCTGATAACAACATAAAAAGTAATATTTCTTTTTATATTATGATAATTGTTTATAACAATCTCATCAGAGTTTAAATAACCTCAAACTTTCAATTTTAGATTAGGGGACAATATCTAACTCTGATTAAACTTGTGATTGGTGGGATATGTCCAAGGAATTAGGGAGTTTTGCAACTATTCCGTAATCGGATAAATTAGTGAATGGAGCGATAACACAACCTTTGTGGCAATCTCAATCTAGACATCACCCAATTAACTATTAAAAAAAAGACTTATGGATAGTTCAAAGATAGTTGCAATTATTACAGGTGCGATTTCAGTAATATTAGCGATCGCCTACTTAATTCTGGTGCAATTACTAGATTTACGAGGAGAAATGAAGCCAGCACCGATTAGTGAATTTTCTACACAGTCGGCAATAGTTGCCTCTAGCTGGAAAGTAGAGAGTGAGGGAGTGAAGGAGTAGTCACTCATGGAGAATACTTTTCCCTGTTCCCTCTTTTCTAGCTTCAACCATAATGATTCCAGATATAGAGATTTAAATTCTGTGACAAGCAAGATAGCATAACGATAACCCATCATTAATATTTGAGTAACTTTTTCGTGCAATTGTCATTAGTTACTAAGTACAAATACTCAACTGTTAAGAGAAAAAATAGGGAGATTTATGACCTACGATTACGATTTGTTTGTCATTGGTGCTGGTTCTGGAGGGTTAGCGGCTTCTAAACGGGCTGCTAGTTATGGCGCGAAAGTTGCGATTGCAGAACATGATTTAGTCGGTGGAACTTGTGTCATTCGTGGATGTGTGCCCAAAAAGCTGATGGTATACGCTTCCCATTTTCCCTCATTGTTTGAGAGTGCTGGGGGTTATGGTTGGCAAGTAGGGGATGCTGAGTTAGATTGGGAAAAGTTTATTACATCCATCGATCAGGAAGTACGGCGACTCTCACAGCTACATATCAGCTTTTTGGAGAAAGCAGGAGTAGAATTACTTCCTAGTCGCGCTACTCTGGTGGACGAGCATACAGTAGAAGTAGGCGATCGCAAAATTACAGCAGATAAGATTTTGATTGCTGTAGGAGGACGGGCAATTAAGCCTGATTTACCGGGGATGGAACACGCCATTACTTCTAGGGAAATTTTCCATCTCCAGTCCCAACCAAAGCATGTGGCGATTATTGGTGCTGGTTATATTGGTACAGAATTTGCTTGTATTATGCGCGGTTTGGGTTGTGAAGTGACCCAAATTATCCGCAAAGATAATATTCTCAGGGGCTTTGATGAAGATATTCGCACCCAAATTCAAGAAGGAATGACCAATCATGGTATTCGTGTGATTCAGAATACTGTGGTAAAAGAGGTGGAGCAAGTAGGGGAAGAGTTGAAACTGAATTTGTCGGGTGAAGACGCAGAACCAGTTACAGCCGATGTTTTTTTAGTTGCCACTGGTAGAAATCCCAATGTGGAAGGGTTGGGTTTAGAAAATGCTGGGGTGGATTTAGTTGCGAGTTCCTTAGAAGGTCCTGGATACAGTACCATGAATGCGATCGCAGTTAATGAATACAGTCAAACTTCCCAACCTAATATTTTTGCAGTAGGTGATGTTACGGATAGAATTAATTTAACTCCGGTAGCAATTGGTGAGGGACGGGCATTTGCTGATAGTGAATTTGGTGGCAATCGTCGGCTGTTTAGCCATGAAAATGTGGCAACGGCAATATTTTCTAACCCAGAAGCAGCAACGGTGGGAATAACAGAAGCTGAAGCCAAGGAGAAGTTAGGTGAAGAAGGTGTAACAATTTATCGTTCCCGTTTTCGCCCCATGTTTTATACCTTACCAAATCAGCAAGAAAAAACCATGATGAAGTTGGTTGTAGATGCCCAAACAGACAAGGTTTTGGGCGCTCATATGGTGGGAGATTATGCTGCTGAGATTATACAAGGGGTAGCGATCGCGGTCAAAATGGGAGCAACCAAGAAAGATTTTGATGCAACCGTTGGTATTCATCCCTCGTCAGCAGAAGAATTTGTCACCATGCGGTAGGGAAATGATGGGGTGATGGGGAGATGGGGAGATGGGGTGATGGGGTGATGAAGTAATAAGCAATAAGTAATAAGTAATAAAGAAAAATTTCCCTCCTTGTCTCCCTTCCCTCCTTGTCTCCCTTCCCTCCTTCACTCCTTCCCTCCTTCACTCCTCCCCATGCAATATATATACCTCCACGGCTTTGCTTCCAGTCCCAATTCTGCCAAAGCTCGTTATATTAGCGATCGCTTCGCTGAACATCATACACCCCTGACCATCCCTGACTTAAATACTGGTGATTTCTCCCACTTAACTATTTCTCGACAAATTCAGCAAATAGTCCCCGCATTGACTGCACCCACAACGATTATTGGTTCGAGTTTGGGGGGTTTAACCGCTGCTCATATAGGACAACAATATACTCAGGTGCAAAAACTGGTTTTATTAGCACCAGCTTTTGGTTTTCTATGCCATTGGCTTCCTACCTTGGGTGAAGAGACAATCCAAAATTGGCAACAACAACAATATATGCCGGTGTACCACTATGGAGAAGAGAAAGAAATACCCTTAAGTTATGATTTTGTGACAGATGCTAGCCAATATCAAGAAGATTTATTACACCGTCCCCTGCTAACCTTAATCCTTCACGGTAAGAATGATGAAGTTATTCCCATGCAAGCCAGCCAAGACTTTGCGAGTCAGCGTCCTTGGGTTAATTTCATCGAACTAGAGAGCGAGCATACCTTAGGAAATGTAATGCCAGAAATTTGGCAGGCAATTAAGTTCTTTTGCCAAATACCTTAAGACTGTATAATAGCTATTCCTTGGGTTAAATAATTTTGTGTGGTGCAGTTATCTTGGATTTTGGCATTGAGACTGCATCCAAAATCTAAACATCTTTACTCCAAAATCCATATGTTGCCCTTTATTCGTTCTGACTTAGCTCAATTCAGCGCCTATAAGCCCCACCCTGGTAGCGATACGCATCAAGCTGTTGATTCCTCAACCCACATTGATAGGTTAGACACTAATGAAAGTGCTGAAGACTTACCACCACAACTGACAGCAAAATTGGTATGGGAATATCAAGAATTAATTGAAAATAATAGATATCCCGATGGCGGACACGAAGAATTAAAAAATGTGATCGCAGCATATGTAAATGAGTCAGCCCATCTTTCTCCCTCGGTTTTTTCAGCCGCCAATATTTCCGTTGGTAATGGTTCGGATGAATTAATTCGCTCTCTATTAATTGCCAGTTGCTTGTGTGGAGAAGGCTCTATTTTCGTGGCCAAACCCACTTTTTCCATGTATGGTATTTTGGCGAACACTTTGGGTATTCCCGTTGTCACCGTACCCAGAGATGAAACAAATTTTGCCATTGACTTACAAGCTGCACAAGCTGCCCTGGAAACTACCCAAAGCCCGCCCATTCGTGTAGTTTTTGTCGTCCATCCCAATTCCCCCACCGGAAATGCTTTAACCAACCCAGAGTTATCATGGTTAAGGAGTTTACCAGAGCATATTTTAGTCGTAATTGATGAAGCTTATTTTGAATTTAGTCAAACAACCTTAGTGGGTGAATTGGCACAACATCCTAATTGGGTTGTGTTGCGGACATTTTCTAAAGCCTTTCGATTAGCAGCTCACCGTGTAGGTTATTGTATCGCTCATCCAGATGCGATCGCAATTTTGGAAAAAGTACGCTTACCTTACAACCTGACTAGCTTCTCCCTAGCGGCAGCATTATTAGTCATGAAAAATCGTCACCTGTTGCTAGAGTCAATTCCCCAAACTTTAACTGAAAGAACTAAACTAATCCAAGCCCTACGTCAAAATCCAGCCTTAAAAGTCTGGGATAGTACAGCTAACTTTATATTTTCCCGCCTCCAAAGTCATGATTCTGTCTCCTTAAGCGTTGACATGAAAACTATTCATCAAAGACTGAAAGCCAGTGGTACCTTGGTGCGAGAAATCAATGATGGATTGAGAATTACAGTTGGAACTGTGGAAGAAAATGTTCGCACCTTGAAGAGAATGCAAGCAGTCTTAGCTAGCCTGGAGTGCGTCAGCCATTAATTTCCCCAAAGAATCTTCTGGTTGATCTACAAATCAGCTACAAATATATAAATTGATGAATTTCTACATTTAACGATTTAATTTACCATCAACATCACTATCCGAACGCCTGACAAAACAAGCTGTTTGAGGCAATACACCTATCAACAGAGCAAATGCTTCATCTGGCAAATCAGCCACAATTTCTGGAGGGAAATACTGCTCAAATTGATCGATAATCTTTTGAACCCGTTGGCTAGAAGAAGAATTTTGTGTAATTTGTCCGATTAAGCGAATCCATTGTCTCCTAATCAAATAAGCTTTCTTACGTTCTTCATGGGATTCTATTTCTACTAAAGACAAATTACCTATTGGTAAAACTGCCCGACAATCGCGATCGGAATCACCACCAACAGCCGCTCCCGGTCCGGCAAATTCTGCATGATACCCTTTAAAAAGTATCAAGCCGTTTCTCTTACGACTATTGACCATGAGAGCCTTTCCACTGCGTATCTGTAGTAGGAAACTTGAGTCTTGAGAACGCTCAGTTACAGATGACCTTACCAGACATTCAAAGAAACTAGTGTCGTGGGAATATGTTGATATCATAGTGGCTCGATAGCGGTTGCTTTGGTCGCTATCCATGATTTTCAATTTGTCAATGAAGTTAATCGGGTTTTGCACTTTAGATCGAGCTGTTGATATTGGGGTAAAGCCTTTGCAGCTTTGAGGATCAAATAGTTTGTATCAGCCTTCAGTTTCAGACTAATAACAAATAGGGACCTGATAAATTTTTGAGTAATCATATTCTATGGGATTTCACGAAAGTTGTCTCTGCTTCTAAGACTCAATTCCTTAAAGTTTTTATAAAGATTGTTTTTGGTAATACAAAGCTAAGATGAGGAACAGTTTTTGAGTTTTGTATTTGATATCTATTGAAACCTAAATAAAAAATGTTTGTGGGTGTGAGCAAATAAATGTTGGTTAAAAAGGTGTATTAATTGTATCTCGACAAGAGACATCCCCAGAATTTACAATATAAAAATATATTATTCTGGTTGAATAATATTACATAAACCAATCATTATGTTTTTGTTTGTTAAAAAACATATATAAATGTTATGTTTATATTCACGATTTGGCCATACCAGATTGTTGAAAAAATTTAGAGACTGAAACCAGTAATTTACTATTACCCTGTCAAATTTATCTTGATGGATAGTTTTTCAATGCTTTTGGATTTTTATTTTCTCCTTAACCTTTTTCCTTTACTAGTCAATTGCAAATTATAGCTATAGCCAGCCAAGTTAGGACGTTTTTCAGTTGACAGTTGACAGTTGACAGTCCTTGAGTCAAACAATACTGTCCTAACCAATATGTCCATTGCTATAACAGATTATTATATTTACCTTGCTGCCCCATATCTATGATAGGAAGCAAACTATGTGGGCATACTTACTGTGACTGATTGAGAAAAGGAGTTTACTTTTTAATAGCCATCAACAGGGATGAGAATTTGTTTGAGGTGAGATTGATTTCCTTAGAGGATGTTTGTCAAATATCGCTCATTACCTAAAATCCTTGTTGAATGAGGGAGCAAAAAAAAGGGGGCAAAAGTCCCGATTTTATCAAAGCGAAGCATCCACTGGTCTCCCCCTTATTAAGGAGGACCTCAATGGGGATTTCAGATATCTTGGGTATGTAATATGACTGTTTAAACAACCTCTCAGAGCAATAGAATGGGAAAAGGTTTATGCAGAGTATATGGTGTCAGGAAAGAGACATAAAAATAAAGTATATAATTCCACAAATAAATTTGAGGAAGAATTAAAACAATTCAAAAACAGAAGACACAGCTTAATGTTTTTAGGATTTACGCACTCGTTACATTGGTGTAGCCTCTCCTGAGGAACTTAAAATCAGGTTTTTGGGATTGCTACTCTTCGAGCGTTGGATCCCAATTACTGTAATTACGTTGTCCGTGTATCAGTCCTGGTGTTAATCAGAGCTTGCTGAAAAATTCATGATTGTGGGGTATAGGGAACATCTGAGTTGAAAAAATAGGCATTTTTGGATTAGTGGAATAAGTTCGTAGTCAAACAGATTCTTATTCATCAATTGCCTTTGTGTTGCCTGCTTTCACCCAGCCTTCTTGTTTGCTACCATCTATGCGAATTCTTTGCCAAGCTTTATCTGGACTTTGTTCCAACACAATTACTTTTCTATTAAAAGCAACTCCACCGATACGTTTAGCCCCCACATCAGATGACTCGCGCATACTCAAGCCTTGGGGCCAAGTGACACGGGCTTTATAAGCTCCTGGAGGCAGAGATTCTGGTGATTTATTGCTGTCTGGGGTTTTGGTAGGACTAGGTGTTTTTTTCGGCGACTTTTTAGTTGAAGCTATGGTTTTAGATGTATTTTGATTAACTTTCTCCCTTTGGGACTTTGCCTTAACCGAAGCTTTATCATTATTAAAAACTGGTTTTTCTGGGAGCATAGAGGTACGATTCATGAGATATAGGGCACCCGCAAAACCACTACCAACTAAAATTGCGATCGCTAATAAAAAACCGAGGGTATATTTAAGTATAGTGGAGAACATTTTCACATTCTTAACCAGAGATTTGGACACATATAGTTAAGCATTACAGTTGTGACAGCGATAAAAACAAATAGTATCACCATTATCAGTGATCAGTTGTCAGTTGTCAGTTGTCAGTTGTTAGTTGTCAGTTGTCAGCGTATTTATATACCAATAACCAAAAAAATTAATCTTTACTCCCTCATCACTCCTTCCCTCCATCACTCCTTCCCTCCATCACTCCTTCCCTCCATCACTCCTTCCCTCACTCCCTCACTCCCTCACTCCGGGCGGGGAAACCCCGCCCCTACTGCAGCTGACGCTGAATACTCAAGGGACTATGCTTGGAGGCTAAACGCGCTCTTCCAGAAGCAGCCCATTCTTGTAATTGCTGAATTTTTTCTTGGGCAGTTCTGGCTAGGGGAATTATTTGGCTAGCCGCTTCGAGGATATCATCAGTGGTAAAATCCCGATTTTGACTAAAACCAATGTGCATGGCTTCCACTAAAGTTTGTTCTATTTCGGCTCCAGAGAAATCAGGAGTTTCGTATGCCAATCTCTCAATGTCGTAGCTTTTCAAATTATGGGGGCGCAGTCTGGATAAATGAACATTAAAAATAGCTTGTCTTTCTTCTTGGGTTGGCAAACCAACAAAAAATATTTCATCAAACCTACCTTTTCGGAGAATTTCTGGTGGTAAAGATTGGATATCGTTAGCAGTAGCAACCACAAATACGGGTGAAGTTTTTTCTGCCATCCAGGTGATAAATGTACCAAACACTCGACTGGTGGTTCCTGCGTCACCTTTACTACCCAGCCCAGAAAAGGCTTTATCTATTTCATCTATCCACAAAATACAAGGTGATAAAGCTTCAGCCACCTGAATCATTTGTCGCGTGCGAGATTCTGATTCACCCACCAATCCCGCAAATAATCTACCCACATCCAGCCGCAATAGGGGTAAATGCCAATGATGGGCAATAGCTTTAGCTGTTAAGGATTTTCCTGTCCCTTGGATACCTACCAATAGTAATCCTCGGGGGTGCGGTAATCCGTACTGTCGCGCTCGCTCACTAAAGGAACCCCCCCGACGTAATAGCCAATCTTTGAGGTTATCCAAACCGCCAATATCGGAAATTTGTTCCGTAGCGGGGTAAAAATCAAGAATTTGGGTTTGGCGGATAGTTTGGCGTTTTTCTTCTAAAACTAAATCCACATCTTCCGGTTGTAATTCTCCGTGGGCTGCAATTGCCCTGGCTAACACCCGGCGAATCCGTTCCATACTCAGCCCTTGACAGGAACGCACCAAATCATCGAGAAACTTGCCAGACAGAGAATTACCAGTAGCTACTAACAAGCGTTCTATTTCTGTCTTAATATCCCCCGCAGATGGTAACGGAAACTCTACTACTGTCAAAACTTCAGTTAAATCATCGGGAATAGCAACCCGTGGTGAAAGTAAAACTATATTTTTGGGTTGGGATTTTAAAAGTCGTGCCAGATTGCGGAGCTTACGAGCAACCGCTACATCCTCTAAAAATCGATGGTAGTCCCTTAATATTAATACTGCGGGAGCTGTGGGGGAAATTTTTTCCACAAATTCCAATGCTTGTAGGGGGTTCCGTTTCCCAAATCCCACATCATTAGGGTTTCCTTGATAACCATCTACAAAATCCCAGGTATATACGGGACGATTACCTTGGTTGGTGGCTTCTTCCCTAATGGCTGTTTCTACTCGCTCTTCTTCATAGGTAGGAATATAAAGTAGAGGGTAACGGGCACGTAGTAGTAGCTTAAACTCTTCACGGAAGGTCATTTCAGTTATCAATTATCAGTTATCACTTATCAGTTATCAGTTACCCCATCGATAAATCGAAGGGCTAATGAAACTCAGAAAAAATTTGTCAAGAAGAGACGCACCAGACGCGGAGAGGGGGAGACGCACCAGATACCGATGTGGTTGGGGCTTGAGGTGCCCACCAATCGGGAGCCATCAAATCGCAGATTTTGATGGGGAAGGATTACCCTTGGGGCTTATCGCCCCGGACACGGGGCACCGGACACATCCCGCTCCGCGTCCGGTGTGTCCCCGCGTCCCCGCGTCATCCGGTTGACTCTCTAGGGATAAATTCGGGGGCTTGTATCCAGTCTACTTTTTGGTCATAGGTAGTTATTAATTATTTAGTTCTTTGTTTATTGTTAAGGTTTGTACCACCTCTCACAACTATTGAGATTAAAGATTGGATATTGTGATCCCAATTTTCTAATTCACATTTTGTACCACAAGATTATCCTCAATGCAGCAGAGCCTGAAGCCCTTCCACGTCATTGGTGCAAGATATGTGTTAACCTACCCAATCCTGTACCTACCGTTGCAGGGATACGGAATTAATCATTTGAGGTGTGTAGTTCAGTATAGAACCTAATAGATAAGTATTCTGTCAGGCGATTGCCCCCAGGGGAAATCATGCCTTGAATGGAATATAGCGGTTCTCGACTGAGTGAGGTACACAATCAAACCTCACTCAACCGACTGACTCCCCTCTCCTTAATAAGGAGAGGGGAAGGGGGTGAGGTAAGCACCTGTATTGCATCCAAGTGAAAATTACTATATTGCATGAACAGCAAATATTAAGCGTATTAATGAATAGAAGAGTTGCAACAATTACCCCCAGCAAAATCAAGCAACAAGTTATTGCAATGCTCCCAGAGGGAGTCCCCCATAGACAGGATACCGACTTCTCGTCCTCCGCAGGGCAAAGTAGTGCAATGTTCAACAGAAAACGGAACCGCTACACGGACTGACGAGTCAAAGCAAGAATCTACAACTAAATATTCAATAGGAGGGGCATAATGTCTAATCACACCCATAACCAAAAATCTCATTTCGTCAAAATTGTTTATGCCAAACAAATAATTAATGGCAAATTAGAACTCATCCCATTTCACTTATATGCTGATGGTACTCTCCACCGTGGTGAATAAGTTTAAATTGTGCTACCAAGTACCAGAAAATCCAATACCAAACTTCATCATTATTAAACCTGGAGTTGCTGAGGTTTAATCCAGAAAATTAGTGCCTATATTGTGTAATATCTTACTCATCTGTATCAGTTATATTACCCAGGAAGTTGATTTTTCAAAGCTTCCAAGGAAGCCCAGCGACTATCTGATAGGCGATCGCGATTACTGTTAGTCGTTTGAATTCCAGGACAGTTAGCATCACAAAGCTGACGTTGGGGGATTTGCAAACACATTTGCTCGTATAACCAGACACTGGGTTCAAAATATCCTTGAGGCGATAGGGTTTCAACTAAATCATCCACAGCCACTTCTCTTTCTAGAGACAGGTCTGTTTCTTCTTCTCTAAGCTCTTCTAGCCAAATAATTTCTGAAGTATTAACCAATAAGCGATGGTTGTAACTTTGCAAACAGCGATTACAGGTACAGGTAATAATTGCTTCTGCTTTACCAGACACTTCTAAGTAATTACCTTGATGCTGTATGCGAATCAGACCACGAACTGGTGTCAAAGTTTCCAGATTAGGGAGAAACTCTTGCACCTGAATCTCCTCTGTCCGCTCCGGCGCTTTAGTTAGCTGCGGAATGTAAATTGCGTCCATAGGAATTTTGAGCCATTTTCAAAAAAATTATCCCTAGGAACGGCAAAATGCTGTTCCCATATCTATAGTCTAACTTTTTTGGCATCGAATTTTATGGGAATTACTGAAAATTTTCGCTTTAGTTGATGGTATAGCCAAAACCTCCACTATACTAGCCGCAGGTAAGCTGACCAAAAATCCATCACATTGTCAGTCATAAGTTCAGGTTTTGGCATCTACTGATTCTGATAAAGCCAAACGTACTACTAAATGGCGATTGGGTTCCTTACCTTGGCTGAAGGTTTCTAAATCTGTAAAGTCCTGGAATAGACTGTGGATTTGTCGGCGTTCTGCTGAACTTAAGGATTTAATGGTCACTTCTTGACCAGTAGCACGTACTTGCTCTGCGGCGGATTCTGCCAGAGCTAGGATTTCTCCTTGCCTTTTGACACGGTAGCCATCTAATTCGATGGTATAGGAAGCCTGCTCCTCTGGTGACTGATTTAAGTTGAGAATAGAATTAGCTAAATACTGAATAGCATCTAGGACTGAACCACCATGACCAATCAATGCCTGGATTTGCTCTGGTGTCAAATTGGTTTGATCGATTGTCAACCAATAGCTATCTTGATCTGGTAATTCATGATTTGTATTTAATTCTGCCTGAATATCAACATCATCAGAAATTCCAGATTTATTCAGCAAGGTTTTTAACCACTGCTGACCTCGTTGTATGCGACTATCAGTCATCGGCAATTTTGGGTTTGAAACCCCGTCCTCTCTTGGTCAGCATTCCCTTGTACCTGTCGATGGCGCGGGGTCTGACCGCTTCTAGGACGGCTTTACATCGCTCCTTGGGGTTGGAGGCAGGTGCTATGAGGCAGAAACCTAAATTATCAGGTTTGGGAATCACCGCACTTTTAGGGCGGTGAGGATGTCAATATCAACCTGTAGCCTTTTTCTTAGAACTTTTTGGCTCAAAAGGTAGGTTCTTTTGGTCTTTTCCTTGCGCCTCTTTTTCCTGGGCCTCTACAATCTTTTGTAGTTCTTCCGGCAATGGTTTGCGGGAAAGAATATAAGTTTGTACAGTTTGGAAAAGGTTACCAATCACCATATACATCAATACACCCGCTGGTAGGGGAAAGAACAAAAACATTCCAGAAAAAAGAACTGGAGTGATTTTGTTAACAGTATCTTGTTGAGGATTGGCATTGGTGGAATTTTGCCCGGAAAGAATTTGGCTGATGTACAGGGTAACGCCAAACATCAATACCATAGCAACAATATCCCAATGAATGGTGCCGTCCTCATCAGTAGCACCAACCCGACCCAAAGCTTCGATGAATAGGAATCCTTTTTCTGATGCTAATCCAGGAATTTTACCTTGAAGGGTGACATCTCCCGGTTGTAATGCCTCTATATTACCATTAGCATCAATATTGATCCTTTCTGCCCCCTTGGTAACTGTCCATTCAGGAGTGAGTCGAGTTTCGGGATGTTCTACCATCAGCTCGGAAAAAGGTTTTCCTGACTCAGTCTGATACTGAACTTTTGTATGTTCTCCCACTGCTAATTTGTTACCACTAGGAAGAATAGCAGCAACCTTTACGTGCTCGCCATCGCTAACATATATGTTTTGTGGAGCAGTGGCAAAGGCTTGTGGTTGAATTCTCTCAATCTGTTCGGTAGGTAATATTTGCAGGTTGACGCTGTAGTTCACAGTAGCAAAAGGCGAACCCCGCAAGGTGGCAAATAAAGCTAGCAAAACTGGCATCTGGAACAGCAAGGGTAAACATCCTCCCAAGGGATTACCCAATTCTTTTTGGACGTTAACCATTTCTTCTTGCTGTTTTTGCGGATTGTCCTTATGACGTTCCTTGATTTCTTGCATCCGCTTTTGCATCAAGGGTTGGACAATCCGCATCCGCCGCATATTTTCGATCGAGCCAGCACTCAAAGGATAGAGTGCAAAGCGAATTATCAGTGTCAAAGCTACGATCGCCAATCCATAGCTAGGTACAATCCCATAGAACAAGTCTATGATTGGCAACATCACGTTGTTCGAGAGAAAGCCGATACCAAAATCCATTATTCTGAATTCAACCTGAGGTACTGTAAATTAACTGAATCTAATTTATCTAAATCATGGTTTAGATGCGAATCTAGTTAGATTTCGGATAGCCGCACACCATACATGAAAGTTTGTATGTTTAAACTTAACTGATTATCACGCGCCAGATCACTAATATCAACATCCGCAATGGACTCAATTCTTAATTGCACCAATCTTACCCGGATTTTTTGCAGCCACTTTTTCACTGATGTAATCATAAGTTTCCCGAAAATTGGGAATAGCTCGCATTTCTAAACGGCTACCATCTCTAAGAGTAATCGCCATATCTCCCCATAAGCCAATGCCACGGGGAACCTTGGCGATTTTGACGATCTCTGAGTAAATTACGTCACTGCGATCGCGTCCCATCCAACCACCAATTACTGATATTCGGCGATCGGTGATGCGGAAGCGCAGCCACAATGCCCTGACAATTGCACCCACTGTCAATGGTAAACCCACAATTGTGAATCCAAGCAGTATGCTGAGAATTAAGTCCCCAATGTGGGGACCGCCTTCATAATAAACTTCTTCACGAATGCCCATTTAACACCTCAGCTTTTACCAACAACTGCTCTAATTCTTGCAGAAATTGTTGGCTTATGCACTTACATTCTGCTGCGGTTGGCTTGACAATCACCACTAATCGCCATCCTGATGATAACTTGGGCAATAATTTATACAGTTCTGCGGAAATCTGACGTTTGAGCCTATTACGCACTACTGCCCGTTTACTAACTTTAGTACTGATAGAAATGGCAATGCGTGTGGGATAATAAGTATTATTTGATACAGAATAATCCTGAGAAGGAATTTTTGACAATGATGGTCGTAAGGCTCTTAATGTTACATAAGAACCATGACGACGAAATCCTTCCCGGAAGACTGCCTGGAAATCTTGACGAGATTTGAGTCGATTTGCTTTAGGCAAAGCCACCGTTGATATTCTCTAATTTGTGGTTTTCTAAACGCTAAGACGATGCCGTCCTTTCTTTCTTCTTGCCCTAATCACGTTTCTACCATCTGGTGTCCGCATCCGAGCACGAAAACCAGAGGTTCTTTTTCTTTTGCGACAAGTGCCGCCCAGGGTTCTCTGCATACTATTTTCCTCTAATCTCAGGTGATTTTTTTATAAAAAGTCACAATCTATGATTATATCACTTTTTATGCTATAGATAAATTGAAAAAAATAACAAATAATTAACTTAAGTGGTCAGTGGCTTATTGTCCTAACCTCTGACCAAGCATCGAAAAATTAATCAAGCTATTTTAGCGGACATCTATTTGCCAGGTTCCGCAATAGCGGGGCAGGGGTACATCACCAGGAGTTTGCATCATGCAGTTAAAGTAGAACATACCGCCAAAGGCTGGATTTTGGACATTACCTAAAACAAGTTCTACAGGAGTACCAGCAGGTATTGGTTCTTTGGGATAAATGGAGATGGCACGGTCGTCTTTGTTCCAATCTACTTCAGATAGGGGTACTTTCTTCCCTCTGACTCGAATCTGAATTTTCTTGGGATCGAATTTGCCTTTAAAGTATCGGGGATATGTAACCATAAATTTGGCTGCGGCTAACTTCATTTTTTTACGGGGGATCCTCAGCCGATATCGATCCCAAGCATTACGTTGCCCACCAAAATCTAATCTATAGGACAGTTGATTTTCTCTTTTGATACCTCCAAATAAGGACAATCCAGGTAAACCATTTGCCCAGCTAATGGCTGGAACGCTTGTCAGCAAACAGGTAGTTACGGCTAGGGTGGAAATTAAACGTCTCATAGTTAAGCTCCTGTGGTAAAAATCGATATGTTATCGCGCTAAATTGATCAAACGTTCGTAACTAAACTTTACTACTGACTTGAGGAAAATGGACGAAATGTGGACATTAAAAGTGCCTTCATGGAGGAGTGATGGGGTGATGGAGTGTAGACACGAAGTGGCTTCTCGTAGAGTAGGAGGGAAGGAGTGAAAGAGGGAAGGAGTGAAAGAGGGAAGGAGTGATGGAGTAATGTGCCCGCCACAGACGATGCTTCTGCTTCCAAGGGAAGCCGCTACGCGAGCAGATAAGTCAGCGCAAGTGATCGCATATTACCTATGATGTTAAACAAATACAACTACCTCTAAAATTGTCAATTCATCATTTCTTTTGAATTAGGCTTAGTTCCTGAATTTCATACTATTGCCTTCCAAAAGTCTCTAATTAATGAGTATAATGAGTTTCTATCCCTACAAAGGATTAATGAATTTAGCTTATTTAGGCAAAAAATTTTATATTAATTTAAGTTATTTTCAATCTAACTGTAGTAAATACATAGAGCCATTTTGGAATATTTTAATGTAAATTGAGATTGCGAATAACTCCATTGCCAAAAAACATCAGTTATGATTAGTTATAAATAACTTTCCTAATGGATTGATTAATATTGCAAACTGTGAAAAAAAAATAAGAAATGTGTTTAATCCCTAAAACAAGTTGAAAACAGAGATAGTCAGATTGGGGATCAACATAGGATTTGCAATATGCAAACAAATGCAAGTATCTAGAAATTCTCATATCCATAAGAGGCATAGCTTAGACTTGACCTTAAGCAATTCAGATGACAAAAGCAGGGTTAAATCTGATTGCAACAATTCAAAAACATTCTCTAAGGATTGATAGCCACCCAGACTATGGAACTGTGACTATTGTTGGCTAAACGACAAAATTTCACCACTTGCAACGGAATTAAGTATTTATCTCAAGGAGATTTCATGAGGATAGCAGTAGCTAAGGAAATTGAGGTTTGCGAGCGTCGTGTTGCCCTAATTCCCGATACCGTCGCCCGATTGGTTAAAAAGGGCTTAGAGGTGTGGGTGGAATCTGGTGCGGGGGAGCGAGCTTTTTTTACGGATGCTGATTATGAAGCAGCGGGAGCCACAGTCATTGCTGATCCCCATCAATTATGGAGTGAGGCTGATATCCTGCTTAAAGTCAGTCCTCCCCAAGAAAGGGAAGATGGAGGCTCGGAAATTGATTTGCTCAAACCGGGAGCAATATTGATTGGGTTTTTAAATCCTCTAGGAAATCCAAAACTAGCCCAGCATTTGGCTGAACACCAAGTAACAGCCTTGAGTATGGAGATGATCCCACGTACTACTAGGGCACAGAGTATGGATGCTTTGTCTTCCCAAGCATCCATCGCTGGATATAAAGCAGCATTGATTGCAGCAGCAGCTTTACCCAAATACTTCCCCATGCTGACAACTGCTGCGGGGACAATTGCTCCGGCGAAGGTATTTATTATGGGAGCTGGGGTAGCAGGATTACAAGCGATTGCTACCGCTCGGCGATTGGGAGCAATTGTGGAGGCTTTTGATATTCGCCCTGCGGTGAAAGAAGAAGTGCAAAGCTTAGGGGCAAGGTTTGTCGAAATTAAATTAGATGAAGAAACAGCCACAGCTGGAGGCTACGCCAAGGAAATATCTGAAGCCAGCAAACAAAAAACTCAAGAAGTTGTCACATCCCATGTGAAGAATGCTGATGTGGTAATTACCACCGCTCAAGTTCCTGGGAAGAAAGCTCCTTTGTTGGTAACCGAGGATATGGTGTCGCAAATGAAACCAGGGGCGGTGATTGTGGATTTAGCAGCGGAACAGGGTGGTAATTGTGCTTGTACTGCTCCCGGCAAAGATATTGTTCACAATGGGGTGACTATTATTGGTCCGATGAATCTACCATCATCCCTACCAGTCCACGCTAGCCAGTTGTATGCCAAGAATCTGACATCTTTGATGCAATTGCTGATTAAAGATGGGCAAATACAGGTAGATTTTGCCGATGACATAGTTGATGCAGCTTGTATTACCCACGCAGGGGAGATTCGGAACTCACGGGTACAAGACGCGCTGACAGCGGAAAAATCGGCGATTAGTTAGAGAGGGAAGGAGTGAAGGAGGGAAAGAGGGAAGGAGGGAAGGAGTGAAGGAATAATTATTTCATCTTCCCCACACTCCCCACACTTCCCACACTCCCCACACTCCCTACACTTCCCACATTCCCCATTCATCAATCACAGGAGTTTGAATATCAATGACAGAAGCATTAATTGCAGCTTTGTTTGTATTTGTATTGGCAGCATTTACGGGATTTGAGGTAATTACCAAAGTCCCTCCCACCTTGCACACTCCCCTCATGTCGGGATCGAATGCGATTTCAGGCATTGCGGTACTAGGGGCAATTGTGGCTTCCGGTGCTAAAGATTGGAATATATCCGTAATTTTGGGTCTAGTTGCGGTAGTTTTGGCAACTATCAATGTAGTCGGTGGTTTCCTGGTGACAGACAGAATGTTGCAAATGTTTAAGAAGAAGGAGATTAAGGCGTGAGCGATTTAATACCAACTGGGATTCAGCTGACATATTTGGTTGCGGCCTCCCTATTTATTTTGGGTTTGAAAAAGTTAGGTTCCCCAGCCACAGCCAGAAACGGTAATGTGACAGCGGCTGTGGGGATGTTATTGGCGGTGGTGGTGACGCTGCTAGATCAGCAGGTGTTAAACTACCAAATGATTTTATTAGGGTTGGCTATCGGATCGGCAATTGGTGCGATCGCAGCTTATAAAGTAGAAATGACCCAAATGCCCCAAATGGTGGGTTTATTAAATGGTTTGGGTGGTTCTGCTTCTGCACTGGTGGCTGTAGCCGAATTCTGGCGTTTACTGGGCGCGTCTCAGAATGTACCCCTAGATGCCAATATTTCCATGCTATTGGATGTGTTAATTGGTGGTGTTACCTTTACAGGTAGTGCGATCGCTTTTGCCAAGTTACAGGGGATCATGAGTGGTTCACCAATTACATTCCCCTTGCAACAACCCATCAATGCTTTACTATTGGGTTCCTACGTAGTAGGTGGTGCTTTTCTATTAATCGATCCCCATAATCTACCCATATTCTTAGGAGTGGTAGCAGTCTCTTTAGTATTGGGTGTAATGTTCGTCATTCCCATTGGTGGGGGCGATATGCCAGTGGTGATTTCTCTGTTGAACTCATTTTCTGGTTTAGCTGCGGCGGCGGCTGGTTTTGTGGTGATGAACAATATGTTAATCATCGCCGGTGCATTGGTGGGAGCGTCGGGTTTAATCCTGACCGAAATTATGTGTAAGGCTATGAACCGTTCCCTGTTCAATGTACTGTTTAGTGCTTTTGGTACTGGTTCAGGTGCAGCTGTCGGTGGAGCGGCTGGCGCGGCAGCAACAGATAAAGTTGTCCACAGTATCGATCCCGAAGAAGGGGCAATGATGTTGGGTTATGCCCGTTCTGTGGTTATTGTTCCTGGTTATGGGATGGCTGTTGCTCAGGCGCAACACAGTGTTAGAGAATTGGCAGATCAGCTGGAAAAATTAGGTGTAGATGTCAAATACGCGATTCACCCTGTGGCTGGAAGAATGCCGGGGCATATGAATGTATTATTGGCAGAGGCTAATGTACCTTACGAGCAGTTGCATGACATGGATGATATCAATCCCCAGTTAGACCAAACTGATGTCGCCCTGGTAATTGGTGCGAACGATGTAGTTAATCCTGCTGCTCGTACAGATGATAAAAGTCCAATTTATGGAATGCCCATTTTAGAGGTGGACAAAGCCAAGCACACCATCGTGATTAAGCGGGGTATGAGTGTTGGTTTTGCAGGTGTAGACAATGATTTGTTCTACAAGGATAAAACTACTATGTTGTTTGGTAGTGCTAAGGATATGGTGACCAAGTTAGTTTCTGAAGTGAAGCAACTGTAAGGTTTTTCCAATCTCAAATCAAACCCTCTTCGGCGACGAGGAGGGTATTTTTTGTTTATCTGTCAGCTTTTCCCTTAACCGACAAATATTGGGGAGCATCCCAATTTTTCAAAAATAAAATTTGTAGTAGGAGCATCTTGCTCCCTAATGTCCAGTAAGCGGGCAAGATGCCCGCACTACAATATTTACAGCGATTTTCAGATAAATAGACCACACCGTAGGGGTTTAGCATTGCTAAACCCCTACATGAAGATATGGTTCAAATAGATGAAAACTGCTGTAATATTTGGGATGCTCTCCAAGTATTGGGAGTGTGGGGAGTGTGGGGAGTGTGGGAAGTGTGGGAA
The DNA here is from genome assembly GCA_030066045.1 of Calothrix sp. MO_167.B12. Classification (GTDB taxonomy): domain Bacteria; phylum Cyanobacteriota; class Cyanobacteriia; order Cyanobacteriales; family Nostocaceae; genus Calothrix_A. The sequence continues at coordinate 25,307 of JASJCJ010000060.1, read as the reverse complement.
GTGTGGGGAGTGTGGGGAGTGTGGGGAGCGGAGGAAGATGAAATAATTATTCCATCACTCCTTCCCTCCATCACTCCTTCCCTCCATCACTCCTTCCCTCCATCACTCCTTCCCTCCATCACTCCCTCACTCCCTCACTCCTAATGAAGCCCTAATATGCAACCCATCTAGTCCTTGCCTTATCCAATTAATACACTCATATTCTGAGATAAATAACTTGGGTGCGGCAATATTGTTGAGGGAGTCAGGTGCATAATGGTCGTAAAAATATTTACCATTCTCGTTACCAACAATAATTAAGTTGTGGCGATACACATAACGAGATTGAAAATAGTCAATTTGACTAATAAATTCTAAGTTTTGATCTAGATGCTCTTTGGCAATCCCAATGATATTATCGATTGTACTACCATATATTGCTGCGGGGTTTTCGACTTTTTGAAACTTACTTTTGTTTCCTATGGCTGATAGTAATTTATAGGAATAAATATCGTAATTATCTACCTTGCTAAAAACAAAGGGAATAATTAAATATCCCTTGTAAGCAACAGATTTTTCGTAAAGTAAGCGTTTCATCAATTCTACTCCTTTGGAATAAAGATTCACAGCACAATGAAAAACTGGCTGGGCGCAAAGGAAATATCACCCTACTAGCTTAAACAACTATTAATTTTGTAATCAAAATAATAGCCCCTCGGCTCTTTAATCAACCTATCACATTTAGAGACCCGATCTAAGCAATAAAATTATTTATATTTTTCTATATATATATTTCTGATAACAAAAGACGAGAAATAAAATATTTCCCCAGGTTGAAGATAAGAACAATATTATTTATGCTGTGAAAGAAAAATATTAATAATAATAGCGATCGCCTAGCCATGAACTAGGCTAATATTTTTTATCTTAGTTGGATATTGAACTATTAAAGTGTAGGGCAAGACCCCTTACTACTCGTGGGCTTCGCGCTAACTTCTGTAACAAATGATAAAAGTGCTGTGTGGTTGTTATTTTCTGATTCAAAATTCGGTGTTACACAATTGAAGTATGAATTAGTCGGGCTACGCGGAGCGTCTCGTAGAGAAGCTCCGCGAGCAACGCCCAAAATTCTCATATCATTTTCAAAAAAGAATGGGACAGATGGGTAGGGAACATCAGCAAGATAATTTGATACACTAACAAAAATTGTGGATGCCGTGCCCTAACGAAGAATGTATGTGTGCTAAACATTATTTGAATTGGTATCATTTCTCCGTTCCCTATTCCCTATTCTTCAATTCTGCAACAAATTTATTGCAGAGAATCGTGTTGTGCGAGTAATTTTTCTACTTTTGCTTCATCAATTTTGGCGGTTAATTTTTTACTTTCGTGCAAATCCCGCGTTGTTTTGGCTAGGGTAAAAGTTGAACCTACAGAAAACGCCAAACCCATACCCATAAAGCCTTTAATCCAATTATCCACTGGTAAATTCATAATTCCAGTGGTGGTTATGGAAAGGGATAAGATAAAAGCTGCCCATGTTTGTAAAATCCAAGCGAAGCTATCTTTTTGAGGATTTAATTGTTGCATAATCCTAAGCCTGTACAAGACTACTTTAATAGCGATCGTATTGATATTGACAGTAAATGGGGGTAATATTATTACCAGTTTCGGAACTGGACTCAAAATAATCTCTTATCGAAAGTAAGGCAGTTAACCCCAAAATTTGTCAACACTTAGATTTCCATGCATTGCTGCGATCGCTAATATGCAGACCAGTTTCAAAATTGGCATATATACTGCTAGGCGGAAGTCAAAAGTCACGCACTCAAAAGTCAAAAGTTGATTGCACATAGCTTTTAGAGTTCTGCAATGTCCGCGCCCTGTCATGTGTAGTGCTATATAAAATAATCGTCCTCTAACACATCCAGAGAACGACAAGTTTTATTAACCCTTGATTTATTTTTGGTCAATTATTCATCTTCTGGAAATGTCTGTACACTACCATCAGGACGAAGAACGGTTCTAATTCGTACTGATTTACCATTCTGATTGGGAGAAACAAAAGCTTCACCAACTAAAGGCATTCCCGAACGATCTACGTAATCTCTCGCAGCTTTATTTAAGGGCTCAATACGCTCTATCTTCCCATCAGCACCAACCATCAAGCTATATTCAAGGGCACTTTTCAAGCTATTTGGTGGCTGCCAACGTTTTTTAAAGTAGCTACGTGCTTCTGCTACTTGAGAAGTATCAAATAATGTACCAGAGGCAGTTGCTTGAATAGAACCTTGACGACTTTGTCGCAGTTTGCTGACTACTGAACTCGAACTACTTTGGCTTTTGATAGGTGGAGATTTAGGAGCGGAATTAATTCCTGATTCTAACTTGCTTACATTTGGTGGTATTGGAGGTGTGTTGGGTGTATTTAATACCGTACTGCGACTAGTATCAAATGGATTACCTAAGGGTTTGCTAGCACTGGCATTTAAGCTAGGCGTGGTAGTTTGAGAGGGTAATTTTACTTTGTTTTTGCCTATATTTGATTGAATGGCAACTGATGATTTGACAGATGGAATTGTAGTTGTATTATTAGGTTTACTAGTAATTGTGGTGCTATTTCCTGGTTGTGGAATTACAGGTTGACCTTGGGGTGGTAACTTCGCAGTCGGTACTTTTGGTTGGGGAGCTTGAGGAACTTTGACAGCAGAAGTGGAGTTAGGTAATTGTTGTGTTGGTGTTGTTGGTTTTGTTGCTATAGCTGGATTAGGGGATTGGGGATTAATAGAATTTATTCCCGGTATGAGCAAGCTATCAGGAGGGTTAAGTGATGGATTGGGGCTTGCAGAGAAGTTTATTGACGGGGTGGGTTGTAGAGTTATTTTATCTTCTTGATTTGTATCAGCAGCAGGTTTTTGCGCTGTCTGGGTTTTTTGTTGATTGCGAGCATATTGTATGGTAAAGGGAGCTAAACCCGCTGCGATCGCCATTACAGCAGCCACTGGTGCCCATTTAGGAAAGCTTAAAACTGATTTTTCTTGATTGAGATTTGGTAACGCCATCACATCAGCCGAGTATTCATCTAAGGCGTTTGCTAAATCAAATAGTTGCAGTACACTCAGATTAATTACAGGGGTAGATGCCTGGTTAGCTAAGGAACCAAGAAAGAGATTATGTGTTAAGCCAGTGCTCGGTTTTAAATGTATGTTGCCAGGTGTTATCTGAGTATTTAAAGATGTGAATTTATTATTTGGTTGTGATGCTTGTTGCACATCACTCAGTTGGGAATCTTCAGATACTTCCCTGGAGGTATCTTTGCCACCACAGGCATTTACCCAAAAATCTGATGGTGATTTTTGTAGGTATTCCTGTATATAATTTGTCACCTTTGTACACAAATCTTCAAGTTGCTCGCGATCGCCACGAATGAGTTGCTTTGGTGCTTCTGCTTGTCGCGGATCGTCGAAGCATAGCTCAAAGCGAATCTGTTTGAGGACTGACTTCCCCATCCAACGGGACAAAGGCGAATTTTGCGCCCATACTTCTAGGGTACAGGTTGGCGGTGTGTACCGACGGATAACAGAATTTGATAGAGCCATGGCAGAAAGTACAAGATAATAGGAAATTTTGGATTGACGGTTACTGAAGTTACTTAAATAGAAGCTAATAAGCGTCTATGGATTTGGGATTGCGGGTTGACAATCTCCAATTCCACATCTCAAATCTCCATTTTTGTGGAACGATCTATGAGTGCTAGCCAAAGACGACGGTATCCATTGGGACTACTGTAAAAAAGCAAGTCAATCAGCAGCTTTAGTGCTAGATTACTCAGTTCATCCGTGGAGATTTTGTCGTCTTCTTCCATACGTTCTTGGTAAGTATTGCAGAAAGCGTCGATGTAGTCTCCCAACAAAGCTGCATGATGTGGTTCGCGTTGGGTTTCTGCCATTTGTTCTAACAGGCTCACAGCACGACGAATTAATTCTTGGTGTTGTTTTGCTAAGTAACAAATAATCAGAACCAGTGATTGTGCTTCTTCCACATCTAGTTTTTTCCGCCCTCCTTGCCCTTTTCTGAGAGGATTAGACTGGCGCAGTCGCCATAAAGCGACCCTATCTGGCACTCTGGATTCTAGGTTGAGATCCGTCGCGGCCGCGAGCATTGCTTCTGAACCACTACCTGTTAATGTTTCTAGTGCCAAAAGCACTAAATCTAATTGGGTTTTGATATTATCCCACTGAACAGAATTGGGAGTACCGAGTTTAGTTAAATCCTCCCATTGGGAATTGGGAGTAGGTGAATGGGCGGCAGAGTGCATAACTTTTAGCATAGACGATCGGCTGGTAGGGACTTTTGCTGTTACCCATTTTGAAACCAGACTCTTAAAAGTTCAGCTTGGTTTCCAATGGTTTAGTCATTAGCTAGAACAGACAAAATTCAACCATAGGGAACACTTTTTGGTTTGTCTTGTAGCTCTAAAACCGCCATGATTTTTGGAGAACAGCAGATGGTATTGGTTTTACTCTAGGACGAAAACATATTTTGCAAAATACATCGCTGGGATTAATATTACAGGTTGAACGGTTAAGCATGGTTAAATTTGTTACTTTGTTTAACCTTCTTGGGGAAGGAGTGATGGTTGATGGTTGACAGTTGACAGTTGACAGTTGACGGTTTAGTTATTTCCCCATCACCCCATCACCCCATCACCCCATCACCTCATCACTCCACATGGGCAATGGTTACTCCTGTGCCACCATCTGTTTGTGGTGCGGCTTCATAACTTCTCACCTGGGGATGCTGGCGTAAAAACTCTTGGACTCCTTGCCTTAATTTACCTGTACCGTGTCCGTGGATGATCCAAATTGGTCCTGTGGCTTCGGAAATGGCTCTGTCTAAAATTATCTCGGCATCAGATACCCGTTTTCCCCGCAAGTCAATTGTATTTTTAGATGTCCGAATTGCTGGTGCAGGGGTTGTAACGGGTTCAGCCACATTTTTAGCATCTGCTTTCTGTTTACCTGTTTCTGCTCTGCGGACATTTGGCTGTTTGATGAGCGGTTCAGCTTTCTTCCCATCTAGAGATTCGATATCCTCTAGCCGGACTGTCATTTTCATGATCCCAAAGCGGACGTTTAATTCTCCATTTTCGTTGGGTGGGGCGATTACTTCGGCGGTTTGTGCCAATTTGGGAATGCGAATGCGATCGCCTATTTTGGGCATAAAGCCAATTTTTGCTTTGGGTGGCGGTGGTGGTGTAAATTTGGCAGATATTTTGTCCAAGGCGTTAGTAGCTTTTTGGGCATCTTGGGCGGTGGATTCCCCTTGCTGCAAGCGACGAATTACCTGGGCGATCTCTTTTTTGGCTTGGGCGATGGCTTGTTGCACTGCAATTTCCTGGGAGGCTCGCAGCTCTCTTTCCCTCTCCTGTAAGAAGTCGGCTTTGGTGTTAACTTCTTGATACAACCGTTCTGCTTGTTGTAATAAATCCTCTGCTTGGGCGGCTTTGGTTTCTTGGCTGCGCCGTTGTGCTTCTAAGCCGGCAATTACTTGGTTAACTTCGTCTGTCCCCCCTCCCAGTTGGTTTTTTGCCTGTTCGATCACTTCTGCTTTCAATCCCAGTCTACTAGCGATCGCTAGGGCGTTGGAACGTCCGGGAATTCCCCACAATAGTCGATAGGTAGGAGACAGGGTGGTTTCGTCAAATTCTACGGAGGCGTTTTCAAAGCGTTCGTCTTCATATTTCAGGGCTTTGAGTTCACCAAAGTGGGTGGTTGCCATGGTTAGCTGGGCATTATTCGCTAAGTATTGCAACAGGGCAATGGCTAGGGCACTACCTTCGGCGGGATCTGTACCTGCACCCACTTCATCTAGCAGTACTAGGGATGTACCTTCTGCTGGCAATACCGATAAAATCCGACTAATTCGGCGAATATGACCGGAAAAAGTAGACAAACTCTGTTGTAGGGATTGTTCGTCTCCAATGTCAGCTAACACTTGCTCAAACCAAGGCATTTCCACTGGTTCCTTGGCAGGAATAAATAAACCTACCTTTGCCATTAAGGCTGCTAATCCTAAGGTTTTCAGGGTGACGGTTTTACCACCTGTATTTGGTCCGGTAATAGTGACTACCCTAATTTCTGGTTTAACTAGTAAATCTACGGGAATAACTGCCGAACCTTGCTCGTGGTGGTGCTGCCAAACTAATAAGGGATGGCGTAGTTGGCGTAGGGTAATGGTTTCCTTGTCTTGAGGATTAATTAGTCGGGGAGGATTGGCCCCCAACCAAAAGCTGTAACGAGCCTTGGCAGTGGCCATATCCAGAGCGGTGACAATTGCCAATAATCTTTCTAAATCTGGCTTTACCTCTGCTATTTGCTCTGTTAAACGGCGGCGAATGGCTTCTTCCTCTACCTGTTCCTGTTTTACCAATTGCCGTAGTTGATTACCCATAGGAACCACTGAATTTGGTTCTACATAGAGGGTAACGCCGCTAGTAGAAGTGTCGTGAACGATGCCGGGAATGACATCTTTATGGGAAGATTTTACGGGGATTACAAAGCGATCGCTGCGTTGGGTAATTATCTGTTCTTGAACGGCATTCGATTTAGCCTGTAAAATGTTGTGTAACTTTTGATTTATTTGACTACGTATTATCCGCAGTTTCTGCCGGATTTCACCTAACTTCTGGCTCGCCCGATCTGCCACCTGTCCCCGTTCTTCTATACAACGGTGAATTTCCTGCTCTAATTCCGGATAAGTCCGTAAATCGGCAACTAATTGCTGCAAAACTTCTAAGTCTGGGCGATCATCAATTATGCGGCGCAGGTTTCTACTTCCCGCTAAAGTGGTAGCGATCGCCAATAGTTCATCACCTGTTAAAATTCCTTGCAGTTCTGCCCTTTCCAAAGAATCTCCAATATCCTTAATTCCTTCAAAGGACAATCCATTTAACAGGGTACTATCAAGTTCATATATTTCCTTAGTTTGAGCTAACAAATACTCACTCTCAGCTTGAGAGCTAGGAATTTGCAGCTCGAGGGTAGCTACCGCCCCTAGTTTTGTTGCCGCAAAAGTAGATAAATGCTGGCAGAGGCGATGCCATTCCAATAGTTCTAGGGTTTCAGATTGGATCAAGGTTAATAAGATTAAATATGGAATTTATACTAACAATTTTGGTTGATTATTGATGTCAATTGTATTTAACTAAATTTGTAAGTATTTTAACATTTTTCCCCTATAAATTAAACATTTACTATTAATTTCCCATAATTTACTACAGATTTCATGGATTGACCCCACAGAACTATTTACAAAAGGTCAAAGGGAGGAAACACAGTACTTTTGACTTTTGATTGACCGGCAATGGTACTAGTTAACATGGGATATCTGTAAAATATTTATCAGTTTAAATACTGAGTTAATCAAAGGCAATGGCGATTCCCCAAAGATACATATACTCCCAACGGCTAAAAACTTAACTTTTCGTAGGTTGGTTGATGGTTGTTAGTTGTTAGTTGACAGCTTAGGTGTGAGAGCCACACTTGAGATATATTTTCATACTCGGTTATGTACAAACGTTCATGGAGGGGCAGCTAGACAATAGGGAGTTCGGAGTAGGGGCGGGGTTTCCCCGCCCAGAATGAGGGGATTATTTTCATGTTTGGTTACGTACAAATGTACATGAGGGACTGTCTTGAAAATAGGGAACTCAAGGGCAGGGAACTCTGAACAGGTGAGAGTTATTTCCATCCTTGGTTGTGTACAAACGTACATGAGGAGCTGACTAGAAACAACCTCGGAAAATTATTTATATACATAGAAAAAAGCAATCCAAACCACCCCACAATTTGATACCCTAGCTTAAATAGATTTGAGAATGGTAAGAGCGTGGACATTCAAATTGGGCGGGGCAAAATGGCTCGTAGAGCCTACGGAATTGACGAAATTGCTTTAGTTCCCGGAAATAGAACACTCGATCCGAGTTTAGCGGATACTAAATGGCAGATAGGCAATATTGAGCGAGAAATCCCGATTATTGCCAGTGCTATGGATGGGGTAGTTGACGTAGGCATGGCTGTACGTCTATCACAATTAGGTGCATTGGGTGTACTGAATTTAGAGGGGATTCAAACTCGTTATGACGACCCAGAGCCAATTTTAGATCGGATTGCTTCAGTGGGCAAAGATGAATTTGTGTCCTTGATGCAAGAACTATATGCTGCTCCCATTAAGCCAGAATTAATAAAACAACGGATTCAGGAAATTAAACAACAAGGGGGAATTGCCGCTGTTAGTGCAACTCCTGTGGGAGCGAGTAAATACGGTAATGCCGTAGCAGAAGCGGGAGCCGATTTGTTATTTGTCCAAGCAACGGTGGTTTCCACAGCTCACCTATCCCCAGAGTCAGTTACTCCCTTAGACCTAGGGAAATTTTGCCAGGAAATGCCCATGCCGGTAATTTTGGGTAATTGTGTGACTTACGAAGTCACATTGAACTTAATCAAAGCTGGTGCGGCGGCGGTTTTAGTTGGCATTGGTCCTGGTGCAGCTTGTACCTCCCGTGGCGTACTGGGTGTGGGCATACCCCAAGCAACTGCGATCGCAGATTGTGCCGCAGCCAGGGATAATTACTATCAGGAAACTGGTAAATATGTGCCTGTAATTGCTGATGGTGGTTTAATCACTGGCGGCGATATTTGTAAATGCATTGCCTGTGGTGCAGATGGGGTAATGATTGGTTCTCCCTTCGCTAGAGCCGCAGAAGCTCCTGGTAGGGGGTATCATTGGGGTATGGCAACACCTAGCCCTGTATTGCCCCGTGGTACTCGTATTAAGGTGGGTAAAACAGGTTCCCTGGAACAAATCCTCACCGGACCAGCAGGGCTTGATGATGGGACTCATAATCTCCTGGGAGCCTTAAAGACAAGTATGGGAACTCTAGGGGCGAAAAACATTAAAGAAATGCAACAAGTTGAGGTTGTAATCGCACCTTCGTTGTTAACCGAAGGTAAAGTTTACCAAAAAGCTCAACAATTGGGTATGGGTAAGTAAGGAGTTATATCATGTTCGCCTAATTACTTATAATTCCTATTTGGCTCACTCCAATCCTCTCTTACCCTTTCCTAGCCTCTCCTTATTCAGGATATCGCTGGTAATTAAGGAGTGTCACCCCTCATAAAAGATTTTTCGCCATTCCACCAGATGTAGAGGCGTAGCAATGCTACGTCTGGAACAAACTAATTGGTAAACAAATGAGGGGTCTTACACCCAATTCGCCAGCAGTATCTGATTAAGGAGAGGGTAACCCAGGCAGGTAAGGTTTATTTATAAGTATTCATCCGCACATGATATTAGGAAACCCCACAAAGGGCTACTACCATGTACACACATTTCTCCAATTCATGAAATCATCACCTCACCCTCGCTTTTGGCGATGCAAAAATCTTTCCCTCTCCTTCAATCAGGAGAGGGATGTCCGCTTTTGTCAGGGTGAGGTTTGCCTTCTTACTATTGGAAGTTCCATAACTTGTGTATACACCGTAGCCACAAGGGGGAAGTAATAAGTACTAAACCCCCTGGCTACGAATGAAAAAACACTCAAATTCAAAGCAGCAGGGAATACCAAGAAATGAATTATCCCATATTGTGGAGTAAGTGTCCCTGGGAAAGTAATAATACCAAATCAAAAAATTTTGGCGACAGATCCAATTGTAATCCCACCTTAACCCCGCCCCTAGCAGGCAATCATGTGTCGCATTCTTTTTTCAAATTGATACAAGTAATAAGCAATAAAGAATTAAATCTCCTGGCTATGAATGGAAGAAACAAGTCAAATCCTCTTTCCTTTAGCTCTCGCGGCCTTAGTTCTTGAAATAATAAAAGTACTTATCTAGCTATAAGCCAATATGGTAAGTGGAATCACAATTTTTACTGATAACTGATAGTTGACATGACATATCTGACATCAACTAGTGAAATCAACAGTCTAATTACTGAATATACCAAAGCTGAAACCCTGTGGATAGATACAGAAGTAGCTGACTACAATACTCGTCATCCCAGGTTATCACTAATTCAAGTATTAGACGATCCTAGGGATATGAGTGGTAAAAATATATATCTTTTAGATGTGCTAGACAAATCAGATGTTGTCGATAACTTTATTGACAAAATTATGTCAAATCCGAAAATTGAAAAAGTATTTCATCATGCCAGTTATGATATTAAGCTGCTGGGTAAAAGTAAGACTCAGAATATTACTTGCACTATGGAAATGGCAAAAAAAGTTCCTTACTATTTACTACCATTGCCAAATTATCAGCTGAAAACTTTGGCAACGGTATTATGTAATTTTCAAGATATAGATAAGCAGTTACAGGCGAGTGATTGGGGTCAACGGCCCCTGAGTACAGAACAAATTGAATATGCTTATTTAGATTGTATTTACCTTGCCCAAGTATATCTGGGTTTGTTAGAGTTAGAGAGTAAAATTTACCCAAACCCTGATACAGAAGATTTAACATATCTCGGTGAAAGATGTATACAATTAGAACATGAATGTAAACTTCTAAACTCAGAGCTAGAACATTTACAAACACGAATCAAAACAGCGATGCAGGCAAATGAGCTGTCAGAAACATCACATTTTAAATTAACTAGTTATGACCGCACTACATTGAAAGTAAATTTCTCAGAACTGGCACAATTTGTTCAACACCAAAATATTAATTTGGATTTCCCCATTACAATCACACAGAAACTAAAACAAAATTTAGATGAAAATCTGGATTCTCTACCCATAGAAAAATCGATTAATACTTATTGGCGACTAACTCCTAAAAGTCAGGATGATAATTAGTAATTATTCAGGATTTAGGCAATAGTCACAATCGGTGGTTGGTGCGTGACATTATAAGTCTTATTGCTGCATTCAAATGTTTTCGCTCACCTCACTCACCCGACAGAAAAATTTTCCAGTTGCGTAAGTACTATTATTAATTAAGTAACCTAAACTGCATACACATACATCAAATAATACATGATAAATTTATTGCAGTTTAACAAGTCAGTCTCTCATGAACGTTTGCACACAACCAAGGATGAAAACATTTTGTGACTAACTTTTGCAGGGCGCACGCAATGTGCCCCTACTGTGCGCCTCCTAACTATTTTCAAGCTATTCCCCCACAAGACAATCTCACAACCTGCCCATGAAAATATCTCCAGTGTGGCTCCCACACCTAAGCTGTCAACCATCAACTAACAACTAACAACTAACAACTATCAAGCATTTTCAAGCTAGCCATTTTGCTCTTGATTTATAATTCATGACTACTATCATTAGGTTAATTTTTTTGAAAATAGTATTATAAATACTAATATAAAAATGACGATTATATATAATTGTTATTAGTCAAGATAGCAATTCTCAAAATGTAAGTGTTGATACTAATTTTTTTTGCCAAATAAATATTTGAGTATTATTTATCTCAAATATTTAGTAAAAACTAGTAATTGAAAATAGCCAAGTATATTGATTGATATAAATTATGAGATTACAGTTAATAGATAAAGAGTGGACTCGTGTAGGCAGAGCATTGAGTTTAATGGTACTGACTGCATTTTTTGCCACCATAACTGTTTCCTGTAGTCAGAATAAGGATGTTTTAATTACAGAAATTGGAGTTAATCCCCCTCGTCGTCCACCATCTCAACCATCAAAAGCAGGAGACTTTTACATACAAGGTCAATATAAACATTTAAGGGGAGACGCACAAGGAGCAATCGCTGACTATACGAAAGCAATTAACCTCAACCCTAACTTTGGTGAAGCTTATAATAGTCGGGGCTTAGTATATTTCGATACAGGAGATCGAGAAAGTGCGATCGCTGACTATAATCGAGCTATTGGTATTAACGCCAATGATGCTGAAGCTTATAACAATCGGGGTAATGCCCGTGCGGCTCAAGGGGATCGTAATGGAGCTATTCAGGATTATAATCAAGCAATTCGCATAAATCCTAGATATGCTGAAGCTTATAATAATCGTGGCAACACCCGCGCTGCTGGGGGAGATAGGAAAGCAGCAATCCTTGATTATAATCAAGCCATTGCTCTCCAACCCAAGTATGCTGTTGCCTATAATAATCGTGGTAATGCCCACTATGGTGAGGGTAATTACCAAAATGCGATCGCTGATTACAACCAGGCAATTCGTATCAATCCTAACTTTGCTGCTGCGTATAATAACAGAGGGAATTCCCGTGCTGCTCAGGGTGATAAACAAGGAGCGATTGTAGATTTACAAAAAGCAGCCAGCTTTTTTCAGCAACAAAATAATCAAGCTTTGTATCAAAAAGTGATGGATAATATTAAAGAGTTGGGACAATAGTTGAGTTAAATTTTTTGCACCTCATAAAATTCAAGGTCATTCAATTTTGGATTTTGGATTTTGGATTGATCCCATATCTAAAACCCGGAGGCTTGAAATAATAATAATAGAACCCTTTGTGTTTCTCCACAGATACATCCACACAGCTTGTAAGTTAATACGCAGCTAAATTGTATAAAGTAAAAAACCAGGTTATTGTAGTGCGGGCATCCTGCCTGCTTTATGCATATAATTTAGACGCTTAACAGCTTATCCGGTTTATTTTTCGGTCATGGCGACGCAAGGAATCAATTCCAAACACTTGATTTCTCGTAATGAGTACGTAAGTCCTAAATAGATTCAAAATTATTTTCAATATCATTTAGATTATCACCTATAATATAGTGTTAGCCTATTTTTATATAATACGAATGTATTGTATAAAATAATAATTTTGTTTATGGAAAAATTAACCTTAATAAACTTTTTAAATATTGAAGACATTGAATTAAATTTAGCCAAAATCAACATTTTGATTGGTCCCCAAGCTAGTGGTAAGAGCATCATTGCTAAATTAATTTATTTTTTCAAGGATTTTTTTATTAAATATCGTTTTTCTATATTCAGACAGCAGAATAAAGCAGATTTTGATAAGAATATAATCAAGAATTTTAAAGAAATATTTCCTGAATATTCTTGGAAAGCACAATAATTTACTATTAAATATCACTTCAATAAATATTCTATATGTTTGTACGCTAAAACACTAGGGAAGAATAAATATAAATTATCTCTAGAGTATTCTGAACATCTAGTTAAAAGCCGTAGAAAGATTTTTGCTGAATATAAAAAGAGAAGTAAAACTTTTGGAACTACAGAAAAAACTAAAGATGATGTCCGAGATATTCAAGTCCGATATCTTCAAGAATATATAAGCATACGCGAAATTTTTAATCAATATATTCTTCAAGAAAATGATGTTATTAGCCTTGATTTATTAACTTTTATTCCAGCGGGTCGTTCATTCTTTGCTAATCTACAAAATAATATTTTTTCTTTTCTGTCGGTAGATATTGTTATCGATTATTTTTTAAAAGAATTTGGTTCAGATTATGAACAAGTTAAACAATTATATCAAAATCGAGAAATATTTAATACACTAAAATATGCCGCAGTAGATGAATTAATTAATAAAATAATAGTTGGCAATTATGTATATGAAAAAGGTGAAGACTGGATATATAGCCACAAAAATAATAAAAGAATAAATTTATCAAATTCATCTTCTGGACAGCAAGAAGCTTTGCCAATGCTACTTATATTAGCTGTTTTACCTTTTGTTATTCACAATCGCTTTTTTGTTATAGAAGAACCAGAAGCACACTTATTCCCTCAATCCCAAAAATACGTCATCAATTTAATTAGTTTGATTTTTAATCTGACTGATAAAAGACATAAGTTTCTGATAACTACTCATAGTCCTTACATATTAACGGCTTTTAACAATTTAATTCAAGCAGGAAATACTCTGCAAGCATTAAAAAATAAGTCAGGCAACAGTAATTTAATTAAAAAATTGATGAAGATACTTCCTGAGAATCAGATGCTAGACATCAATGATATTGGTGTTTATACTATTCAAAACGGAAGAATTGAAAGCATAATCAATCAAGAAAATCAGTTAATTGATGCAAATGTAATTGATGAAATATCTAATGAATTGAGTGAAGAATTTGACCAGTTATTAGAGCTAGAACTTGGAGAATAAATTGGGTGGATCTGGATAAATGTTCTGAAATAATCAATCATAAAAATATATCAGTCAAAGAAAACAAGAGTAAAATTACTTTCTGTAATAAAAATTCAATCGAGGTTAACAAAGTTCAGGTAGATGGTTGCTTAGATATTCCAGGAGTGAAATGTGATTGGTTAATCATTATTGATAAACCTAAAGATTATCCTGATGTCTATATAGAGATTTATATAGAATTAAAAGGAGGTGATGTCAAACATGCCTTTAAACAGATTGAGAATACAATTAACAATATATCGATTGATCAAAAAAATGTTCCCAAATATTGCTATGTAATTACAACTAGATATCCTCGAATAACTTCAGAAATACAAAATCAGAAAAAGGATTTAAAAAAAAATTATAATGCTGTCTTGAAAGTTCAAACAACAGTATACACTGAAAATATTAATAAATTAATATCCGGTTGCGTAATTCCTGAGTAAGTAGCAAAACACGTAGTAGACTGACACGCCTAAAAATGTAGGTTGGGTTGAGCGATAGGGAAACCCAACAAAGCTTTATTGGTGTTGGGTTACTCTGCTCCAAGCCGCTGTTGCGTCTACATTCTTCAACCCAACCTACACCTATTGCACTATTTTAGCTGTGTCACGCCAGTAGGTTGGGTATAGCCTTCGGCATCCAAGAAAAGCGATAGCGTAACCCAACGGAACCATTGCTATCGTTGAGTTACTCTGCGAGAAGATGCTCCGCGTCTACATTCTTCAACCCAACCTAAATTTATTGTTTCTTCCCACTATAGAACTTTTCAATTGAGTAGAATACATTTTTATGAAATAGACATTTATTTGCGTAATAATTACACCAACTCTGCTTGTATTCATTCAACTGAAATTAGCTATACATAAAAGACCAATTACGCAGCGGCATCCAAATTACCACACTGCTTATTTGCGGGTAATGCTTCCATCATTTTTTTAGGGTTTGGAAGGTTTAAATTATTCATCAATTCAATAAATTCATGGCGATTTTTATAGGCAAATCGTGGGTTGAACTTCCTTTCTTCTCCAATGGTAGATACTGTGTTTCCTCGGTAGTCATGACCTGGATAAACTAAAGTCTCATCAGGTAAACTAAATAATTGCTGAGTTACAGAATTATATAAAGTCCCCGCATCTCCATTTTGAAAATCTGTACGTCCACAGCCACGAATAAATAGAGCATCTCCAGTTAACAAATGAGTACCATTAACTAAATACGCCATGTGGCTATCTGTATGACCTGGGGTTGCGATCGCTTTTATTGGTATACTTCCTATATGTAATATTTCCTCATTTTTTATGTACTGATCAGCACAAGGTATTTCAGCTTTTTCTGGTAGGATACCATGACATCCAGTATGTTCTCGCAGTTTACCTGTGGCAGTAATGTGATCAGCGTGGAGATGAGTTTCCAAGCAGTAACGCAGCTTTAATTTCAAGTCATCAAGTAGTGCTAAGTATCGATTTAGTTGTTCTAATACTGGGTCTAATAAAACTGCTTCTTTGGTTTTAGTATCAGCAATTAAATATGTATAGGAACTTGATTCTTTATCAAACAATTGGCGAAATAGCATTCTTGAATACCTCCATCATGATTGAAACTCAATTTGGTGAATTTTAATTTTGGAAGAAGTAAGTAATGGGGTCAAATTAAATATAAAACCTCACCTCCGAAGTTTGGCGGGACAGAAACCGACACCCTTCGGGTTCGCCACTTTGGCGGGACGGAAACCGACACCGCCAAGTGGACTCACCGCCAACTTCTCTCCGCCTGACGACACCCCTCTCTTCACATCTTGCACCACAAAATTATTGAGAAAATCAGAGCTTGAAATCCTTATTATTTCGTAACCCACCTATTGCCCACCTTACCCTTATTGAGAAGGTGCAAGATATGTGTCTCTTTAATAAGGAGAGGGGATGGGTGTGAGGTTCGAGCTGACATTTAATTATGCCTACCTACTTAATCGATAACAAATAGTAGAGATTCCAAAAACCTAACTTTCTAAAACTTCTGGAAATTTTGTGACTAATGATATTAATTGATAACCAAAATGCAGGTTACTCAATGAAAATATGAATATGCTTCCGCTTGAATGAATATAGTCCTAATACCAGACTAAAATTTCTTTAACTATTCCTCACGCAATACATACCCGATACCGCGTATAGTGTGAATTAGGCGTTTTTCATTATTTTCTTCCAGCTTCACCCGTAGATAGCGGATATAGACCTCAATCACATTGTAATCGCCCACAAAATCATAACCCCAAACTCTCTGCAGAATTTGGTCTCTGGTAAATACTTGGCGGGGATTACTCATCAAATATTCCAGTAAATCAAACTCTTTCGCTGTCAGTTCTATGGCTCGCATACCTCGAAAAACTTCACGACTACCACAGTTCAAACTCAAATCTTCAAACTGTAATAAATCGCGGTTATCTTTCCAAGTACGGCGTAAGTGAGCGCGAATTCTGGCTAACAGTTCTTCCATATTAAATGGTTTGATTACATAGTCATCAGCTCCTGCATCTAAACCAGCAACACGCGACTCCACCTCATCTTTAGCTGTCAACAAAATTATGGGAATTTTGCTACCTGTTGCTCGCAGATGGCGACAGAGTTCTACTCCGCTTAAGTCAGGGAGCATCCAATCCAAAATCGCTAAATTTGGTGTAGATTCTCGCGCCAAACTTAATCCTGTCATACCATCATTGGCGACACTAACCTGATAACCTTCGCCAGTTAATTCCATTTCTACAAATTTAGCTAATCGGACTTCATCTTCAACCAGAAGAATATGTAGTGTCACGATTTAGGCTCCCAATTATCAAATTAGTCAAGTAATTACAAAATCAACTGGTATTTATATATAGGAACCATCGGTAATTTGACAGCTACCAACAGTTTCTATATTGTTAAAGCCAGAAAAAATATTCCAATACCCAAGCAAGTAACAAATAATCCGATTTTTAGTCGTCTGCTTTCATTCGGTAGTGGGTAATAGGTAATGGATTCATCATTTACCATTTACTAACAGGTGTTTCTAGCTTAACTTACTAAAGAAAAAGAAGAATCGATTTTATCTAACCGAGGTTTTACACCTTTTTCACGGCGAATATCTTGCCAAATTCCTGTAGCTGCTAAAGCACCATCTGCTGCTGCAATTACTACTTGGTTGAGTCCTACTTTTAAGTCACCAATGGCAAAAATCCGGGGATGAGATGTGCGACACATTTTATCAGTAACTAAATTTTCTCCCTGACGTTGGATATCTATACTAGAGAGATAACCGGAGTGATATTGGGAACCCATAGAAATTAATCCTGCTTCCAACTCAACTACAGAACTATTCATAAGTTGTACACCAGTCATTTGGTGATTTTCCCCGATAAACTTCTCTATGGGTTCTTCTATCAACTCATATCCATAATCTTCCAATCTTTGACGAAATTGGGGAGTAACATCAAACATATCTTGGGTAAAAAGGGTGATATGTGGTGTAAACCAACCAAGGCTGAAGGCTACTTCTAAACTACGTTGATTTTTCCCAAATATGCCAACTTTTTTATCAGCCATTTCATAGCCGTCACAAATTAAACAGACATGCAAGTTGTACCCTGCATACTCATAGACATTCTGCATATCGTCGAGAAATGGCAAGTTATCAATAATACCACTAGCTGCAATTAAATATTTGGTACGAAACTCGGCGTATATGCTGTCTTGTCGTCCAATTTTGACCCGAACAACAAAAATATCCCCTTCCTCAACCACTTCTTCTACATAAGCATTAAGTAAATCTCCTCCTACAGATAAGTAGTGGTCTTTTCCATGTTTTAATAAAGTACGACCAGGGGTATCTGGTGGTAAACCAAGATAGTTGTGGAGTTCTTGCATCCAGAAAGAGCGAGCTTTACCCTTATCAATAATTAGACTGGAAAGCAGATAGCGTTGCAAGTATACTCCCGCAGATAACCCTCCGGCACCACCGCCAATCACAATCGCGTCGTATACTTTGTCTGTTCTTTCCTGAAAGTTTTGTTTTGATAGTTGCATAAATTTCTCCTAGTAGTTTGCAAATGTGATATATGGCAACAGCTTATCCATTGTGGTTCTGAAATTTTGGATTGGTTTAATGAAATCCAAAATATGAAATCATTTAGTCAATGGAAGACGATTCTACTTAGTAGCTTCTTGAGCTAACGTATTCAAAGCATTTCCAACTCTTTGAAGTGACTGTCGTGCTTCTTCACCACAACCCCTGAGTTGATGACGAATTAATAAATATCTCGGACTGTTATAACCCAACCAAACTTGTCTTTGTTTATCTTCCCAAATAAGTGCCTTTTGAGGTAAATCAATTCCTGTAGTTTGATTACACTGCATTAATGGCGTACCGACAGCAGGATTACCAAATATAATCAATTGTGTCGGGCGTAATTCTTTATTAACAGATTGTGCCCCTGCTGCGTGGTCAACTTTTGCAATTATTTTCAAACCTCTTCCTTTGGCAATTGTTTCAAATCTCTGAGCTGTTTCCGATACACTGTAATTACTTTTTACTTTAACAATACCATTTTTCTTCGCTCTTCTATTAGGTTTAAAATTAGTAGTTCTTCCGGCTATAACATTATCACCTTTGGCATTTTCTCTCATTCCTTTAGTGGCATAGGCTGGAAGAACAAATAAACCTAATGCCCAAACACTCAATAATACTTTCTTCATTGTAATTCTCCTTGTAGAGTGAACAAAATTTTTCAAATTGGTTGACAAGTTTAAATGAACGGATATAAGTGAGATATTTATCTTGTGTGATAAGTAATCTCAGAGGACAAATAACTAATAAATATTTAGTAGAAAGTCTTGATCAGACTAAAACTAAATATAGATATGAATAGCCATGAAGCAGCTCCTAAATAAAGAGGTTTGATTCCGGTTTTTTTAATGTCAGTAATACTAGTTTTTAACCCCATCCCTGCCATGGAAATTGCCAAAAGAAAATGGTTTATCTCAATTATTGATGCTTTCAAACTCTGAGGAAAAATATTTATGCTGTTCAACAGCATCAGGGCAATAAATCCGAATACGAACCAAGGAATTGGCAATTTATTTAACTTTATATTTCGCGCTGATTGACCCGAATTTGCTGATAATAATCCCAGAGTTAAAACTATTGGCACTAAAAAAATTACTCTTGATAATTTGGCAATTGTGGCTAATTCACCGCTGATTTCTCCACTTTGAAATGCGGCTGCAATTACCTGGGCAGTTTCATGAATAGAAACACCGCACCAAATTCCAAATTCTTGGGATGTGACCTGAAACATAACAGATAATAAAGGATAAAGCAACATAGAAATAGTACCAAAAATTGTTACTATTGCCACTGCATAAGCCACATCTTCATCCTTACTTTCGACTACACCATTTGTGGCAACTATGGCAGAAGCTCCACAAATAGAAGTGCCTGCGGCAATTAATTTTGTCAGTTTTTGATTTACTCCTAATTGTCTTCCCATCCAACAAGTAAAAATAAATGTACTGACCAAAGTAACTAAGACAATTGCTAACCCAATCGGACCAACTGCAATCACTTGAGGTAAACTCAGTCGTAATCCCAGTAAAATAATTGAAAGTCTCAGAATGCGTTTGAGAGAAAATTTGATTCCTGGCTGAAAAATTTTCGGAACTCCTATGGTATTTTTGACTAAAATTCCTAAAATTATTGCCATAATCAATGAACTCAAAAGTGAGAGTGATGGTATTTTGTGCAGAGATTCGGCGAGAACTGCAAGCCCAGAAGTTAATAATAATCCTGCGAGTATGCTATAAGATTGAGGCGTTCTTACAACTTCTGAGTTAAATTTTTGAGGTGGATTTGCCATGATACTTTTCTCAATAAATAACACTAATAATTTCAATACACTTAACCATTTTTTGAATTTAGAGACGTAAAATATGACTTACGTCTCTAGAGAATTTAGATGTAATCTAATTCAGGATTTTGAGCCATGATTTCAAAAATTTCTTCCTCTTCTGAAACTGATATATTAAAAATCTCTTTCATGAAGCGATGATATGCGGTATACACGCGGGGGAGACCTAACTCATTTTCAACTATGAAAAAAGGTGCTGCTGCTACTTGATATTTCCTTGCTAAAGTAAATCCTTCACTTGATGGCTGACGTTCATCAGCGGCAATGATTTCGTCTATTTTATCTAGTAAATCTAATTTTTCAATTTCGCTTAATACTCTTGCAGATTTACGGCATGGATTACCATCTAATTTGATTTTTTTGACTAGTTTAATATGCATTGTTCCAACTATTTTTGATGACAAAATAAACATGATTTCTCTGTAGAGACCTAGCATTGCTAGGTCTGGTACAAATCCGTCATTATTTGACAGATTAGTTATTGTTTGGTGTTAAATTAATTTCGTGGAAGCCACACTCTTTATCAGCAGCATTTTCCCACCACCAACGACCAAGACGTTCGTGCTGATTGGGTAAAACAGGTCTGGTACAAGGCTCGCAACCGATGCTAGTAAAACCTTTAGCGTGTAACTGGTTATAGGGGACTTCGTTAGCATGGATGTATTGCCATACTTGAGCAGAAGTCCAGTTAGCTAAGGGATTGAACTTGATGAGATTGCGATCGCTACTAGAAAAAGCGGTATCTAATTGAATTACGGGAACGCTAGCACGGGTTGCAGGATTTTGGTCTTTGCGTTGTCCAGTAATCCAAGCATCAACAGTTGCAAGTTTGCGGCGTAGTGGTTTTACTTTGCGGATAGCGCAGCACTCTTTATGACCGTCTTTGTAAAAGCTAAATAGTCCTTTTTCTTTGACTAATGCTTCAACTTCCGCAGCATCAGGGGAAATGACATCGATCTTAATTCGATATTGTTTTCTGACCCTATCGATAAACTGATAGGTTTCAGGATGTAAACGACCTGTATCAATAGAAAAGATTTGGATATTTCTTTTGATTTTCGCCGCCATGTCAATCAGGACTACATCTTCTGCACCACTGAAGGAAATGGTAATGTTATCAAACTGCTTGAGAGCAAATGCCAGAATGTCTTGGGGTCTTTTGCTTGCATACTCGGATTCTAGTTTGGCAATGTCAGTTTCGGTGAAGCAAATATCTTTAGCTAAGGTCATGATTGTCTCCTCTGTTTACGTTTCAATTGTGTAAATATTTAGGTTTTACGATTTAGGCTGTATAAGCCAGATGTCTCTACTACTAAACCGTGGCTAGTTTCATAGAAGAAACTAAAATTTCTGCCACTTCTGGACGGGAAAATTCTGGTGGTGGGGTTTGACCATTTCTCAGCATTTCCCGCACTTTTGTTCCAGATAGGTGTATTCTTTCTTCCTTGGTGCTAGGACTGGTTTTAGCTGTTGCCATTGACTGGTTGCGAGTGCAGTAGAAAGCGTGTTCAAACTTCAAGGGAGTAATTTTTAATTCATCTTCTGTAAATTCATTAAAGATGTACTGTGCATCATAAGTACCGTAGTAGTCGCCCACTCCAGCATGGTCGCGTCCGATGATAAAGTGAGTACAGCCATAATTCTGACGAGCGATCGCATGCATAATTGCTTCCCGTGGTCCTGCGTAACGCATAGCTGCGGGGAATACACCAAGACATACGCGATTTTGCGGATAATATTTTTCCATTAGTACCTGATAACATTGCATCCGCACCTTAGCTGGAATATCATCAGATTTTGTCTGTCCCACCAAGGGATTGATGAATAGCCCATCAACAACTTCTAGGGCAATTTTGGTAATGTACTCATGGGCACGGTGGATGGGATTACGTGTTTGAAATGCTACAACTGTATTCCATTCACGTCTGGCAAATTCGGCTCTGGTGTCTTCTGGAGTTAAGCGGTAATTGAGAAAATCTGTCTGAGGGATTGAGTTGACTAGTTTAATTGGACCTCCGAGGTAAACTTCCCCTTCTTTAAGCATTGCTTTAACGCCGGGATGTGCATCTTCAGCAGTCCGGTAAACTTTCTGTGCCTCTAATTCTTGCTCTGGCTTAAACTTGCTAGTAATGGTCATCACAGCAAGTATCTCCCCATTGGGATGAGCTAAAGCAATTTCAGAATCTAACTGGTATTGGTTGGCGACGGCCTCAGGAACTTGCAAAGTAACAGGAATACTCCACGCAAGACCATTACTCAACCGCATATCTTTGACAATGGAGTAATATTCCTGCTCGTTCACAAAGCCTTCTAGGGGACTGTAAACTCCTGTAGCGATACATTCTATGTCAGCAATATTACGCATAGAAAGGAGGAGGCGAGGTAGGTTGGAGGCTCTAGATAGGGTTTGTTCTCGTTCTTCCCCTTGCAAACGGCAGTCAATCAGTTTACCACCGTGGGGTTGAATTAAAGCTGTGATTTGAGACATGGTTTTACTCCTAGTATTGTGTTCAGAAAAGAGGGTTTGACTTGTTTATTTCATTAGTAATAAGGGGATTTTCACTACTTATTACTTATTACTTGTAAAAGGAGGAGAACGGTTACTTAAGTTGGTAATTTGTTGTTGGTACATCTGTGCAAAATCTTGTGCAAAACCTAAAATATTCAAAGTCCGTAGAACAAGATAATTAATGGTGGTACAGTTATTGTCATTAATAGATTCAGGGGTAAACCGACGCGTATAAAATCGGTAAACTTATACCCTCCTGGTCCGTAAACCATAGTGTTAGTTTGATAACCAATTGGTGTGATAAAGCTGTTAGATGATGCAAAGATGACAGTCAGCATGAGAGCAAAAGGATTCAGGTTCAGACTCTCTGCAACATTGGCTGCAACTGGTAACAGTAGAACTACTGTGGCATTATTGGAAATCATTTCTGTGAATACAGAAGTAATGATGAAGAAAAAAGTTAGTATCCAGTAACCAGAGAAATTTCCGGCAATTGCAACTAGATTATTTGCTAGCCAGTGGGTTGTACCTGACTTATCCATAGCAATACCTAAAGGTATTAATCCAGCCAGGAGAAAGATAATATCCCAGCGTACCGCATCATATAGTTCTCTGGGTTTAAGACAACCTGTTAAAACCATCAACACTACGCCAATCAGAGAGCTGATGAGAATAGGTAACAAGTTAAAAGCCGCAATTACTACAACACCCAAGCAAATACCGATAGCGATAGAAGCTTTGTCACGTCGGAGTGTTTCTAAATTTCGCTTTGTCAGCACTAATAGGTTGCGATTGATTTGTAAACCAACAAGGCTTTGTTTCGGACCTTGAACCAACAGGACATCACCAAATTTTAATCTGATTTCACTGAGACGTTCCCGGGTAATTTCTTGTCCGCGATGAACCGCTAATACTGTAACGTTATACCGTTGGCGAAAACGTATTTCTTTGACAGTTGAACCGATTAGATTAGAACTAGAAGGAATCAGAACTTCTGCAATGCCTTCGTCTTCCGAGCTAAGTTGTGCTTGTAAAGACTTTTTATTGCGGATAAAATCGGGCAAAATTTCCAGATGTTCTTCATCCTTGATTTTGAGTAAATCTTCTTGATTACTCCTAACTACAAGCACTGAACAAGCTTGTAATTTGTGATTTTCTAAAGGTTGGTGAAAATGGGTATCATCAGCAATAATTTCCAATACATCTACATCAAATTTATATTCTAGACCACTCGAATTTAATGTTTCTCCCACCAAATTAGACCCAGGGGGAATCAAAATTTCACTTATGTAATCTTTCAGACCATAGTCTTGAGTCAGAATATCATCAGTGTGTTTTTTGCGACTAGGTAGAAGCCGTGGTGCCAATAGGGTGAGATAAATTAGACCGATGCCGAATGTGATTAATCCTAGTTGAGTGAATTGAAATAAGCTAAATGTTCCGTACCCTAGTTGTTGAGACAAACCACTGGCTAATACATTTGTGGATGTCCCAATTACCGTAATCATACCGCCCAAAATTGCTGCAAATGATAGGGGTATTAATAATTTGGAAACTGAAACTTTTTGCTTATCACACCATTCTTCAATAATTGGCAAAAATACGGCAACAACAGCGGTATTATTAATAAATGCTGTAATTGGACCAACAATCATCCCCAAAGTGAAGATTTGTTGACTAGGCCGTTTACCACCCCACTTAAGTAAAAGATCACTGAGAATTTGAATGGCTCCAGTGCGAGCGATACCTGCGCTCAGGATAAACATTGCCATCACGGTGATGGTAGCAGAGTTACTAAAACCAGAGATACTTTCTTCCGGGGTGACTAAGCCTAGAACCGTTAACAGCAGTGCAACAATGATAGCGACTATATCTGACGGGAACCATTCAACAACGAATAGAAATAGTGCCAAGACAACAATGGCAAGTGTGAGGAATATTGTCATGAAGTTGCCAATGATATTGCATTTTTGTATCCCACCTGCGATCGCATTCTACTGCCAGGTATCCGGATCTTGATAGAATAGTTAGTTGGTGAAGTCTTTGTAATATTGAATATACAAGCAAGATGACACATTCCTTTTGGGTTCAAAAATTTCAAGAAGTTCAACTATTTATTAAGTTCGCTTACTAAGCTTGAAGATTCTTGATGAGTCAATGAGATTTTCCTGAGAAATCAATTAAAACTTTCTCAGGCATTGCTTGAATCAAGCAGGAAGCAGTCCCGTAGACGTGTAGCGACTTCCCATAGGGTAGGCCAAACTGCGCCTTAGCAAAGCTCCTCTGCAAGAGGCACAACCTCTTTCAAGTTAGCCCCCCAAGGGAAAATCCCATAACCAAGGATGAAAATGCTTTGTGACTAACTCCTCAAGGGCGCACGCAATGCGCCCCTACTTCGCGCCTCTTAACTATTTTCAAGTTATTGCTTTGTCCCATTAATTTTAAAGGGCAGTTGTAGTGCGGGCATCTTGCCCGCTACAGCAGGGAGCGAGACGCTCCCACTACAATTATTTACCTATCAGAACTAATGCGATAGACCACTAGGGCGTGTTTTCAAACCCAAAATTGGCATAAATTGTAGGTTGGGGAGCCACTCCGTTGCGGTGAAACACTTGCGGTGGTGAGGCAGTACAGTCTTGGGGTCTCCCCAAGTGGAGTAACTGCCGAAAGGGTTCCCCGGCATAAGCAAAGTGTTGCTCGCGAAGCGTATCC
>JASJCJ010000059.1 GCA_030066045.1 Calothrix sp. MO_167.B12 | reverse complement strand
TGTCTAGTTAAGAGCCTAAGAGGCAGGAAGAAAATGTGGAGTAGCACGGGTTCACCCTGCTTGGGAACAACATTTTTGAATCCCCTTCGTTTCAACAAGGGGAGTATGTCAAAGTAGTAGGTTTTTGATAAACATAACCGTGGCATAGAACTGGAAGTCAATATTTTTCTTCTTGCTAAACCCGTGTCCTTCATCCTTTGCCATTAAATACCAAACAGGCACATTATTCTGGCGTACAGTGGCAACTATCTGTTCTGCTTCATTCAAAGGTACACGGGGATCGTTCTTGCCATGAATCACAAATAATGGTTTTTTAATCTTCTTGGCATTGGTAACTGGGGAAATATTGAGCAAAAATTCACGCATTTTAGGATCGCGTTCATCTCCATATTCTACCCGACGTAAATCTCGTCGATAGCCTTCAGTATTTTCTAGGAAGGTGACAAAATTAGAAATACCAACAATATCAATAGCTGCACGGATGCGAGCACTATATTTTGTTGCTACAGCTAAAGACATATAACCACCATAGCTACCCCCTGTAACTAAAATTCTGTCTTGATCTAAGTCTGGTTGGGTGGCTATCCAGTTGAGCAGTGTGTCAATGTCCTTGACTGAATCTTCCCGTTTATAACCATTATCCAAGGTGAGAAAAGTCTTACCATATCCAGAAGAACCCCGGACATTGGGAAAGAGTAGGGCAACTCCTAACTCATTCAGGTAGTAATTATTACGCCCTAAGAAGCGGGGACGAAATTGTGCTTCTGGACCACCATGAATATTAATGATCACTGGACGTTTACCTGTAAATTTACTGGGAGGGCGGTAGAGAAAACCAGAAATAGTTTTACCATCGAAGCTTTTCCAGCGTACTATTTCTGGTTCGGGGAAATTGTTGGTATTTAAGCCACCAGTTTCACTGGCTGTCCACCTTTCTACTTGATTAGTACGGATATTCACTGAGTAAATATCTGCTGTAGAACGGGCAGAGGTGAGAGTAAAGCCTAAATCTTGATTATTTTTGTGCCAACCAATACGATATACTTGCCCTACAGGTAGCTTGGGCAATGGTTTTTCCTTACCAGTAGCCGTATCTAGTAAGTGCAAAACGCTTGTTCCATCTTCATTGGTGACAAAAGCAAGATGTTTACCATCATCAGATAAGTCTAAATTTTCTACATCCCACTGAATATTGGTAGTTAGATATGTGTGTTTGAAGGTAGCTAAATCTACATATGCAAGTCGAGAAAATTCGGAATTGCGATCGCTAATAACATATAAACCTTTGCCATCTTTAGTAAATATAGCAGCTTGATAGGAGACTTTTTCTTTGCCATCCTTGGGCGTTAGCAATTTCTTTGCCCCTGATTGGGTGTCTACCAACCAGATATAGCTTTCATTCACAGAAATATACTCTATAATTGCTACTTTTCCATCATCTGGTGACCAATCTAAAGCACCCCAGCCTCCTCCTTTCACCTCCATTAACAAGCGATCGCTAGAGGGATTTTTGGGATCTATAATATAAAAATCCCCATCCTTGCCCGTGCGTCGGGTGGAAGTGTAAATCATGCGATCACCTTTATTGGACCACAAACCCCGACTATTTTTCGACTTGCCATCTGTCAATAAAGTAACTTTCCCTGTGGCAAGATCGTAGCGATAATTTTGGTTAAATTCATTACCACCAGTATCTTTACTAAACACAAAGTAATCCCCTTGAGTGGGCTGAAAAGTTGCTCCTTTAACTCGTTCTGGGAAAAATGTTATTTGCTGACGACTACCCAGAGGCGACTTAACTAAATGAGTTTGAGCCGTATCCCCAAACCTAGTGGAGATCAACATTTCTCGCCTGGTCGGATGCCAACTCGAAAGGCTTGCGTAACGAAAATTAGTGTAGCGCTCAACAGTATTCGCCAAAGTCGAAGGAATTGGAGGAATACCTTCTACCACCAGGTTATCTCCAGGAGTAATATGAGAAACTTGTGCTGTTACCATTAATACAGGTAGTAAAACAACTGCGATCGCGGCAATGAGGAAACTAGAGATAAATCGCATCCCCCTATTATGCCAAGTTTGATTTAAGTAATTCAATCTGAAAAAACGTAAAATTGGTACTAAACTACTATATACTCCTAACTTGCACCATTCTCAACTAACCCAAATGTCCGCCTAGGAATAAGATCATGTATAACAGGACTTACGCAACTGGCACATTTCACTTCAAGCTGTCACATAGTAGTGATTTGTCTATAATGCTTGTAAATCAAGGAACATAGAGTTTGATACCAAATTTAAGTATGTGTGCCAGTTGCCATAATTTTGTGACACTGGCGTAAGTCCTATATAAGTAAGACTGATTTCTAGACCTTGAAGTTTGTAAAATCTTGCACTTTGAAAAATGACGCGATCAGTTATCATAATGAACGTATGCGTCAGTTCAGCCAAATAACTGATTTAGTCGTACAAAAGTGAAAATTGGTTGATTGTTCAACTATAAGGTTGACTATTTACAAATTAAAAGTCACAAAAGTAATTCTTGCACTTGTTCAATGTCTGTTCCTATTGGCTGAACCAAACGCTGTTTGTTGAGACTGAACGCGATCATCATGACTATTTACGTTGGAAACCTTTCTTATCAAGCTACCGAAGACGATTTGAGAGTTGTATTTACAGATTATGGAAAGGTTAAAAGAGTAGTTTTACCCAGGGATAGGGAAACAGACCGCATGCGAGGCTTTGCTTTTGTAGAAATGGAAGAAGATGCCCAAGAAGAGGAAGCAATTGCAGAATTAGATGGTGCAGAATGGATGGGTCGTCAACTTAGAGTTAATAAAGCCAAACCACGAGAAAATAATAGACGCTAGGAGGCGTGGTAAAAAACAGTTGTATTAGAAAGGATTGGAATAATTATCCATAAATAATAATCTGCCCTTTTCTAGTCAGACCTAGGCTCCCATGGTTCTATGAACTAGAAACAATTGCGACCATAATTCAACTTAATAGCAATATCACCGACTATTTGTGGCAAAGCGCGAATACATAACGCTCACACTTTGTCGGTTTTTTAGTAATTTATATTACTCTTGCCATCACTTTAACCTGAGTTCGGTGTTCGGTGTTCGGTGTTCGGAGTTAAAATTAACGTGAGTTCCGTCGAACTCACACTGATTTACTAAGTTTAGGTTAATTGTTGACTTTATTCTCAACTATTCGGGAAGTGACTCCTCACTTGAATTGTACAAATCTTTGACTCATAAGGGTTTTAGCCTCAAAATTTCGTCGAACTCACGTCACTTTAATATATAAATTAATCTTATATATTGCCTATTTTCCTGTTTTCGGCTTGGGCTGTAATTAAAATTGGTCCAATAGAATTCTGGATTAACAAAAATACAGAATATAAATATCGGCATCCGGTTTGATTTGTAAAATCACTCATGATGGTGGGTAACTCTTAACTCTTAACAGAAAGTGGAGTGAGATTTTTGAAAAAATCAAATATGAGTCCTATATACAGATTACTCATTTCTTTAGTTTGTCTAAAATCACATTTAAGTAATCAAATTACCTTTTTAATATAGAAATAGAAGCCAAATATTCATTTCATGGGATCGAGTAAACTTCATAGCTCATGAAGAGCGAGGATTTTTCCATATGACTCAAGCACCAGAATCTTTAGAGTTACCCTTAGGCGACACACAAGAACGTAGTTTAGACCGTGACTGTACAACGTTATCTCGTCATGTCTTGCAACAACTACACAGTTTTTCATCTTCAGCACAAGATTTGAGTGCTTTGATGAATCGAATTGCTTTGGCTGGTAAATTAATTGCCCGTCGCCTCAGTCATGCAGGTTTAATGGCTGGAGCATTGGGATTTACAGGAGAAGTGAACGTTCAAGGAGAATCCGTCAAAAAGATGGATGTTTATGCCAATGACGTATTTATCGCTGTATTTAAACAAAGTGGCTTAGTTTGTCGCCTTGCTTCCGAGGAGATGGAAAAACCCTACTACATTCCTGAAAATTGTCCAATAGGTCGTTATACATTGTTATATGATCCCATTGATGGCTCCTCAAACACCGATATAAATCTCAGTTTGGGTTCTATTTTTTCCATTCGACAACAGGAAGGAGAGGATCTCAATGGAGAGGCAAAAGATTTATTAGCATCGGGACGCAAGCAAATTGCAGCTGGCTATATCCTCTATGGACCTAGTACCATGCTGGTTTATACTATAGGGAATGGCGTTCATTCATTTACCCTCGATCCGAGTTTGGGGGAATTTATCCTTACAGAAGAAAATATCCGGATTCCCGATCGCGGTTCAGTCTACAGTGTGAATGAGGGGAATTTTTGGCAGTGGGATGAATCCATTCGGGAGTATATCCGCTATGTGCACCGTACAGAAGGTTATACAGCTCGCTATAGTGGTGCAATGGTCAGCGATATCCACCGACTATTAATTCAAGGTGGTGTATTTCTTTATCCTGGGACCCTACCTAAGCCAGAAGGAAAGTTACGCTTGTTATACGAATCTGCTCCCTTAGCCTTCATGATTGAACAAGCAGGGGGTCGTGCGACTACAGGACACACGGATATCTTAGATGTGGTACCAACTAAGTTACATCAGCGTACACCTTTAATTATTGGTAGCCCCAAAAATGTCGCCAAAGTGGAATCGTTTATTCAAAACGGTCATTAAATCAGCGTTTCGGTATTGAAATGTTCTTAAGGAACAAGGCAGGAAGCTGGGGGCAGAAGGCTGGAGGCAGTGAAGATGAGGAGATGATGAGTAGGGGAGAAAAAACTCTAACAAATGTATCCGTTTCCCAATTCTTTACTTCACCCCATCCTTCCCCCTTGTGGGGCTGCTGCCAAGAAACTGCTGAACATAACCATCACTCCCCGAGAACACTTCCCGAGAATAGGCGATCGCAATTTATGGGAATCATGGGAATTTTTGGATCAGTTGATAACTTTTTGATTAGAGACAATCTCAAACCCGTCAATACTTTCTTAACAGCCACACAAAGGGATGGGGAAACAAGAGGACTTTATAGTATTACTTAAAACCCTTAATTTATGGCAGTGTATTCTTCTCGTAGAGTAAAGGTGAAGTACTTACCCAGAATAGACCTGACTGGCTCAACTTGACGCAAGATTTGCTCATTGATTAATCATCTATTAAACCAATAAAATTGCTGTTGTTATTCACTGATTTAATGAGTAGAATTGCTGCTCCCACGAAACTGAAAATTAATGGCAAACTGAAGAAAGTAACGGATGCAGCAGTAGCTTTCAAGTCTTTAGGAGTAAAAGGAGTACAAGAACCAACCAATCTACGTTGACAAGGTAAGGTCAAATTATTATTGCCATTAGATGAAATTGTTAGTAGTTCAGAATTAGGAGTTAGTGGCGAAATGAAACTAATAACTCAAACTAACAACTAACAAACTCAGCGATTTCCGTCCCGTCCACAATCTAAAATCTAACACCCAAAATTGTTATGGTCAGTCTGCTAGAAAATCCCCTGCGCGTCGGTTTGCAACAGCAAGGGATGTCCGAACCCCAGATCATAGTTATCTTTGGTGCTTCTGGAGACCTTACTTGGCGCAAACTCGTTCCCGCCCTCTACAAATTGCGCCAGGAACGCCGTATTGCTCCAGAAACCACTGTTGTTGGCGTTGCTCGTCGAGATTGGAGCCATGACTACTTCCGCGAACAAATGCGTAAGGGCATGGAAGAGGCTCATGGAGGCGTGCAGCAAGAAGAATTATGGTCAGATTTTGTTAAAGGTTTATTTTATTGTTCTGGTAATATAGATAACCCCGAAAGTTACCAGAAACTAAACTCGTTTTTAACTGAGTTAGACAAGCAAAGGGGAACTAGGGGCAACCGGATGTTTTATCTATCAGTCGCCCCCAACTTCTTCCCAGAAGCAATTAAACAGTTGGGAACAGCTGGCATGCTAGATGATCCCTACAAACATCGTCTAGTGATTGAAAAGCCCTTCGGTCGAGATTTGGCTTCCGCTAAAAACTTGAATGTAGTAGTACAGAAATATTGTAACGAAAAGCAAGTATACCGAATCGACCACTACTTGGGTAAAGAAACCGTGCAAAACCTATTGGTATTTCGGTTCGCCAATGCGATTTTTGAACCTCTGTGGAATCGCAGTTTTGTCGATCACGTCCAGATTACCGTAGCAGAAACCGTAGGTGTGGAAGATAGAGCCGGTTATTATGAAAGTTCCGGTGCATTGCGGGATATGTTGCAAAATCACCTGATGCAACTGTTCTGTTTGACAGCAATGGAAACACCAAACTCTATGGATGCCGATAGCATCCGCACAGAAAAAGTGAAAGTGCTGCAAGCAACTCGGTTAGCAGACATAAATAATTTAGAGCGATCGGCAATTCGCGGTCAATACAATGCCGGGTGGATGAAAGGTCAACCAGTGCCGGGATATCGTCAAGAGCCGGGGGTAGATCCCAACTCCACCACCCCTACTTATGTAGCCATGAAATTTATGGTAGACAATTGGCGCTGGCAAGGAGTTCCCTTCTATCTACGTACAGGGAAACGGATGCCGAAAAAAGTCAGTGAAATTTCCATCCACTTCCGCGATGTTCCTTCCAGGATGTTTAAATCCGCAGCCCAACAAATGAATGCCAATATTTTGACCATGCGGATTCAGCCCAATGAAGGGATTTCTCTCCGTTTCGATGTGAAAATGCCAGGAGCTGAATTTCGTACCCGTCCCGTGGATATGGACTTTAGCTATGGTTCTTTTGGTATTGAAGCCAAATCCGATGCTTATGATCGCCTATTCCTTGATTGTATGATGGGGGATCAAACATTATTCACCAGGGGAGACGAAGTAGAAGCAGCTTGGCAGGTAGTCACACCAGCTCTTTCCGTTTGGGATACACCTTCTGACCCCAGCCTCATGCCTGAATATGAAGCCGGTACATGGGAACCAGTAGAAGCAGAATTATTAATTAATCGAGATGGTCGTCGTTGGCGCAGACTCTAGAATTTTAGATTTTAGATTTTAGATCTTAGATTGAAGAAGGAAGGATGAAAAAAATTGCAGAGTAGAGGGTAGGAAATATACTCAATTCTTCTCAATTTTTACTCCTAACTTCTCACCTCCCATAGTCTAGAATCACAAATCCAAAATCGCAAATCCACAATCCAAAATTCCTTATGACTTCCCAAGCTCCAACTATTTTTTCACTTCAAGCGCCTAAAGATGTTTCGCTCACAGAAATCGAAACGGAACTCAATCAAATTTGGCAAAGTTATGGTATCTCAGGTGAAGATGGCACTTTACCTGCGGCAACCAGGGCAACAACCTTTACCTTGGTGGTTTATGAATCAGAAGAAACCCAGTACTTATTAGCTGCGGCAGGGTTCTATAAGGGTCCCATTGATGGCATCCTTGGACCCCAGACTCAAGCAGCGCTGCGGGAAGTACAAAAACAACACGAATTAGAAGAAACTGGAACTGCAACTCCAGAAACCTTAACTGTATTGCGAGAGGCAATTGCTCAAAGTCATAGTGGGGATACAACCACGGATACGGATGAAGATGGGACAGACACATCCTATGGTGTAGATAGCCACAGCCCGAGAATTGCTGATGAAATTGCCCTCCGTAATCCCTGCCGGATTATTACCTTATCTCCCATCGCTGGGGAAGATGAAGGGGTTAAGGCTCAAGTATCTGCCTATTGCCCAATTCAAAAACAATCATCAACCACCCTAGTTTGTTGCGAATATATTAATTTAACTGGCACTGCTGCGGCTTTAGAAAGAATTAGTGGCATGATACCGGCATTATTAATTGGTGGTTTACCCAAATTTCTGTGGTGGAAAGCAACCCCAGATTCCCATAATCCCCTATTTAAGAGGTTGGGATCTATTTGTAACAATGTGATTGTTGATTCTTGTAATTTTAACGAACCAGAAAATGATTTGCTCAAATTGCAAGAGCTGGTAGAAACTGGTATACCCCTAGCTGATTTAAACTGGGGTCGCCTTGCAGCATGGCAAGAGTTAACAGCCCAAGCTTTCGACCCACCAAAACGCCGTGAAGCTCTGCCAGAAGTGGATAGAGTTAACATCGATCATGAAAAAGGTAATCTCACCCAAGCACTCTTATTTTTGGGTTGGTTGGCTAGTAGATTGAATTGGCGTCCAGTTTCTTATCAGCAAGAAATGGGAGATTACAACATTCGGAAAGTTGGTTTTGTTACCGATGACCAACGGAAAGTAGAAGCTGAGGTAGCAGGAGTTCCTGTGGGTGATGTGGGCGATATTGTTGGTGACTTGATTGCCCTTCGCCTGAGTTCTACCAATCCCCAAGCAGACTGTAGTACCCTGATTTGTTCTGAAACTGGTGGTTGTATGCGGATGGAAACCCATGGTGGGGCTCAATCAACTGGTTTGTTTCAACAGGTAAGTTCCCTTTCCGAACAAAAAGCTGAGGTGTTATTGAGTCAACAGGTACAACGGTGGGGACGGGAAGAATTATTTGAAGACAGCCTCTATGTGGCAGTGCAAATTTTGAAATTAGCAACTAAAAGCTAAGTAACAGTCAACATACTCTCCTTTAGTCCCTCTGATAGCAGGGGGACTCGCCTTTTTAAGGGGTAGCAACAGTAATCAAATATCTATAGCGTTTCCTAGTCTAATGAGGTACGCCTAAAATTTTTCCACCAAGGTAATAAAAATTAATCAGCTTTGAAAGTGTACCTCACCAGGCGTGTTTTCTTTCCTCATAAGAGAACACGCGGTAAGCGGGAAACGAGCGAGTATGTACGACCTGAGAGGGAAGCGACACGAGGGAATTCCCAAAGCTGTATTCTTTAATATTAACCGTGGTGTGGGTCTTCAATGTACTTTTTAATTACATCACTGCAAACGTTACCAGCAGTGCTTATAAAATAACTATTTGTCCATAATGAGGGGAGTCTCTTAAGGTCTGGGAACTCCCTTCTTAAGTAGCTGCTAGAACGACCTTTGAAGGCTTTAACTACTAGGTGTGGCGTGTCAGTAGGTTTAACGCTAACAAATAAATGTATATGGTCTGGGGCGACTTCTAAAGCTAGAATATCCCATTCTTTTTCTATTGCTAGTTCTGCAAATATTTGTCTTAGCCTTGTCGCTACATCTCCTACTAAAACTTTTTTTCTTCGCTTGGGTATCCAAACGAAATGGTAATTAACCAAGAATTTAACGTGGTTATGGGTCTTGTATTCGTTAACAGCTAACATAATAATTTGTTTTTTACTCAGTACCTATTGACAAATACCAATTTAGTCGATTACTATATATTTGTCAACTCAAAGTTAGTGAGGTCGAACTAATGGGTAAAACGAAAAAAATCAAGAAACAGATTGGGGCTCAGCAAATATTGCTGCATCCAGACAAAGAGACAGAAACGTTATTACAGTACCTTTGTCAACAAGCAGGTAAGCTTTATAATTGCGGTATTTATTTTGCCCGCCAGACATTTTTTAAAACTGGAAAGCTGTTAACAGGTAAGTTTGACTTAGCTTTTGAACCTACTGTTTCTAAAACCATGTTGGCTCAGTCTTTGCCATCAACACCTATGCAACAAACTTTAATGTCTGTTGTTGAGGCGTTTAAGTCATATCGTGAATTGAGAACTAAATACAAGCAAGGAGAACTACATTTCAAACCAAAACCACCTGATTACTTAAAAGGCTCAAAGCTGTTTAAAGTCGCGTATCCTAACTCTGGTGGACAAAAGCCAAAGCTAATTAATGGTCAATTAAGATTCTCTCTTGGATTAACAGTAAAAAGATGGTTTGAGGTGGGTGAATTTTTTCTACCAATGCCCTCAAACCTTGATTTCGCCAAGGTTAAAGAATTTACCATTCTTCCTAATAATGGGGCATACTACCTTGAATGTAGTTATGAATTAACATCACACACACCTAATTTAGACTTTGAGCAAGCCCTATCAATTGACCTTGGAACAGCGGATAACTTGGCAGCTTGTGTTGATACTTTGGGTAACTCCTTGTTGATTGATGCTCGTGGAATGAAAGCAATGAATCAACTTTGGAATAAGAAAGTAGCAACTAGAAAAGCTAATAAATCCGAGAATTATTGGGATAAATGGTTAGATAAAGTAACTCGTAAACGAAACCATCAAATGCGTGATGGCATCAACAAAGCAGCAAAGCTAATTATTAACCATTGCCTTAAATGTGGTATTGGAACATTAGTGATTGGTTGGAATGAAGGCTTTAAGTCTAATACTGACATGGGCAGACTAAACAATCAAAAGTTTGTTCAGATGCCTTTAGGCAAGCTTAAAGACCGATTGAAACAGCTTTGTGATTTACACGGAATTAGATATCAAGAAACCGAGGAATCCTACACATCAAAGGCGAGCTATCTAGATGGAGACTCCCTACCCAAGTATGGCGAAAAACCAGAAGGGTGGAAAGCATCAGGAAAGCGGATTGAACGTGGATTGTATCGGTCAGCTAAAGGTTTAATCGTTAATGCTGACCTTAATGGGGCGGCAAATATTTTAAGAAAAGTAGCCAGCAATCTAAGCTTAGACTTAGGCTTACTGGGTAGACGGTCTTTGACAACCGTAGCGAGAGTTAGACTTTGGGTACTACCTAAGCTTACTCTGTCCGCAGAATCTCAGTGGCTTCAGCCCTGAGAGTGTCAATCCTATCAATATGGCATTTGCTTAAAGATAATCCGATTTCTACCTTCTGATTTTGCCTGATACAAAGCTTTATCAGCAGTCAAAATTAAATCCGCAGGTTCAGAGTTAAAACTGGGAGTTGTTGTTGCAACTCCTATACTCAGGGAAACGTAATCACTTACCTTAGATTCACTATGGGGAATTTGCATATATTGAACTCCTGTTTGCATTCCTGATGCTACCTTGACTGCACCTGCTCCAGGAGTATTTGGCAAAATCACAGCAAATTCTTCACCGCCGTAACGCGCAACTAGATCGTGAGTTTTCTCTGCTGTACGATCAATTACACCAGCCACTTTTTGTAAACAGTTATCTCCAGCTGGATGACCATATTTATCGTTATAAAGTTTAAAGAAATCAATATCACATAAAATCAGTGACAGAGGAGATTCAGCTTGTGCTAAATGCAACCACTGAGAACTGAGATATTGGTCAAAACGACGGCGATTAGCCAAACCAGTTAAACCATCTACATTTGCTAAATGTTGTAAGGCTTGGTTGGCAGCTTCTAATTGTTTATATATCTGGGTTTGATGTAATAGTTTTCTAACCCGGCGACGTAATACCGCTAAATGAATTGGCTTGGTGATAAAATCACTTGCACCAAACTCAAAAGCTTTATCTATTGACTGAGAATCATTTAATCCTGTAATCATCAAAATGGGAGTGTGATCCCAAAGCATAGAAAGAAAACTATTGTTCAAGGAAGCATCTGAATCTAAGTTGTCAAGAGCCGATACTAAATTTTTTTTATCGCATAAAATCAGTTCTTTACAACAAGTAAAACCATCCATGACAGGCATAATAGCATCTAACAAAACTATATCTGGTTTTTCTTTCTGATAAGTTTCTAAACACTGTTGACCATCACTGACATCGATAACTTCATAACCTTCTTGCTCCATGATTTTACGTAACAGTTTCCGGGAGTTTTTATCATCATCTGCTACTAAAACTAAAGGAGGACGACTAGGATTAGAATTTAAATTATTACTGTTAATTAACATTATTTATCTTGTATAAATTTATTTTAAAATATGTATAATTAATCTGTGAGCACCCAGGAAATAAAATTTATAGTGTGGTCATATTGTCTGCTTTGTATGTAAAGGGAGCAAGTGTTACCACTACCGCATATTCTTGAAAAATTGGAGTGCTCCCCACCTGAATTATCTTAACGAGTGTGTCAGTCATGTTATTATTTATATTTCCCAAATCCGGAAAAATAATTACTATTATCTCAAAAACTATACTTTGCACTTCAAATCATAACCAGTTCCCAAGTATAATGTAAGGTGCCCAATAAAGCGGATGTTTGTAGGCTGGATCTCTTAACATAGCTAATTGGGAGTTGCGTAATGCCTCTACTTTGCTCTGTTTGGTATTGTTTAACTCTTGGTAAAATCTACTCATTACTTTTGCAGTTGCTTCATCATTAACAGGCCATAATGTTGCCAGGGTACTACGAGCTCCGGCTTTGACAGCTATTCCTGCTAGACCTAAGGCTGCACGCTTATCCCCTGATGCAGTCTCGCAGGCACTGAGGACTAACATTTCGATCGCTTTTTGGGATTTCTGCTTGTTGATTTGCAGCAGGTGATCTAAATCCTGGATGCGAATTCGGTTATCCCAAGTGAGAATAAAGGTTTCTAGTGCCTTAGAGCTAAACTTGCCGTGGGTGGCAATGTGAACGATGGGGAAAAATTTTGATTGCAAGTTCTTTTCTATATTTTCGCGGGTAAATTCTTGGTTTAAGAGGACTAGGCTGGGAACTTTAGATTTGATTGCCTGGAATTCTTGATTCACATATTCTAGAGAGGAAAAGCCTTGCCGTGCTTTAGTTAAACCTGCACCAAGTACCTGAAATTTTTGCTGTTGTAGTCGCTGGGGAGGTAGTAATTGTAGACCTGGGGTCAGACCAATGCTGTACTTTTCTAGCAAATATTGATTACCATCATGGAGAACTGCCATGGGAATATTTCGTAATACACCATCAAGCACAAATATTAAGGTGTTGATTCCACTGTTGGCTAAGTCTTTTTCCGCAGGACGGATTAACCAATTATACAGTTGTTTTGATAAGGGTTGAAATGAGTATCTACTACGGATAACTAGAGTTTTACGCAGCTTTTCCACATGGGTTTCCAGTTTTTTCTGAGGGATAGGAGTCGAGTAATGCCGTAGTGGTTGGTGCGGTAAGCTGAGAATAACTTCTAAACGATCTGCCAAAATGATGGGATAGATGACTGCTGCTTGGGTATCAAATTTATCGATTTGAACAGTTTTTGTATCTAAACAGGCATCGTGGAAAAAGTTATCCAACTCAGCTACTTGTAATGACTCAATCACTTGACGGGCTTGGGTGAGAGATTTTTGGCTTGGTTGTGATGTAGTTGGTTGGAGTAACAAACTGACTAGTTCTCGGTAGACAGGTTCTACACTTTCCCGAAATGAAAACTGCACATCTGAATTGACTGTCACTAAATCGCTACGCAGAGATTGCAGTGTTTTTACCGCTTGATTATAAACTGCGATCGCTTCTTGTGTATTTTCCTGGGCTGTGAAGATTCTCCCTAGTTGCCATTGCCAACGGTAGGTCATTTCCGGTACATTCATCCCTTGGGCTA
Source organism: Calothrix sp. MO_167.B12 (assembly GCA_030066045.1). GTDB lineage: Bacteria > Cyanobacteriota > Cyanobacteriia > Cyanobacteriales > Nostocaceae > Calothrix_A. Next base: position 33,551 of record JASJCJ010000059.1, on the reverse strand, counting down.
GCATGAGGGCTTTTTGGGTCAGCTTTTGGGCACTGTCCCATTGCTGAGTTTGTTCGTAAAGTCCCCCCAGTTTACCTAGGGCATAGGCTTGAGCTTGCTTATCTCCCAAAGCTTGAGCTTGTTTTTCACTATTAGCAATCAGTTGAGCAATGGTGGTTATGGTTGGCGAATCTGGAATTTTTGCTTGGTATAGGCGAATCAGGCGTTCTGCAAAATTAAGCTGGGCATAAATTGCTTTTCTATTGGGGGGGAGCTGGGCAAGTTGGGGCTGGATTTCACTTCTCAAGCTTTGCGCCTGTTTCCATTGCTTGGTATCAATTAAGGTACTCAGTTGATTTAGTTGGGCATGGATTTTGAGGTGCTGGGAAGGGGCAATGGAGGCTGCTTGTTGGTACAGTTCCAAGGCAGATTTGGTATCTTGTTGTGCCCGAGCTACATTACCCAAATCTATTAATGTAGAACTAATTTCCCATGACGATGAGACTTTTTGAGCGATCGCTAAACTTGATTGTAATACTTGCTGTGCTTGTTCCAATTTTCTGACTAAGCGCAGGTTAACCCCAAGGCTACGCAATCCTGCTGCTTTGAGGGCAGAATCGGCTTGTTTTTGCAGAATTTTTTCTACTTGTGTGAGGGTGGATAAGGAACTGCTATATAACCCTAAACTCCTCAGACCCTGGGATTTGTTAATTAAGCTGCGAATTACCCCAATCTCGTTTTTTGCTTGTTGGTAGGTATCAGCTGCTTGTTGCCAAGTTGCGAGGGCTGCTTGAGGTTTTCCGGTGGCTAACTGCAGGCTACCTTGAGTATTTAAGGCTTGAGCTAGAACTTTTAACTGTTCTGGTGAGTATTTACCTTGCTTTTGGTGAACTAATTTTAAGCTGTGGGTAATGGCTTGGGTAGCTTCAGACCACTGTCCCAATTGCTGGTAACCCAAGGAGAGATTACTCAATACTCTGGCTTGGTTGAGTTTATCTCCTTGAGACTGGTAAACCTTGAGAATCTGTTGCCAAATTTTTATTGCTGTAGAGAATTGCCCTGCTTGATAATATTCCTTACCTTGTTGTTCCGACTGTGCTGTATAAGATATAACTTGCCTTGTGGATGGAGGAGATGTAGCTTGTACAGTAACAGGGAATATACCCCCTGCTGCCATCAACAAAGTCAAAACCAGTCCTAATAATAGACAAAGGATAAATAGGAGTAAACGACGATGTACCCAAATCCTGTATTTATGAATCATAAAAGAGTATTTATAAAAAATATTTTTTACATGGCTATTAAAGAATTAATGGTACAAGCCCCCAGATTTATCTGTGGAATCAATTCTTTCATCCAAAATCCAAAATTGTTGGACTTAACTGCCATGACAATTAGTTGTAGGTAACCAAGAACTACGGGATTTTAGCTTTGGTGCTTGTGCCGTTAATACGATTTCTCCTCTGGCATTCACCACCATTGCTTGAGCCTCTACTAGGACATGAGGAGGACGGGAAATATTGGTAGGGGAAATAGCTGTCTTGGCTAAATTTTGTTGAGTTGTAATCGGGGTTGTCTCTAAATCTTGTAGAATGCGATCGCCACTGAAAATATCTTCAGGGCTGGGAGCTAATCCACCCTTACCTTGAACCATAAATCTACTGCCCACCTGTCCAGGGCTAGCACTACAACCCCGGGCAATCAATTTTGAGGCATCTGTAGTGTTTTCTGGTAATTCAGGTAATCCTTGGGATGGATCTACTTCCGGGGAATTGATTTCTACAACACCACTGACACCAAAAGTAGAACTGGCAGTAATATTACTTAAATTAGTCAAATCACTGCTGAAAGATATACCCAAAATACTGTCAGTCGTAATTTGAATATTACCTCCTCGTCCGGTAAAGGCATTGGCTGTGATATCACTATTTTCTATGGGAGGGGCGACAATAAAAGGACTGCTAATAGTAATGTTGCCACCATCACCACCAAACTGCTGATTACCAGCACTAGTAGAAATTTGACTACTATTGCGTAGTAATAATAAGTCTTGCAGTTGTAAGTTAATATTGCCGCCAGTGTTACTGCGGGTTTCAGCAGAGATTTTTCCCGCATCTAGGGTGAGGGAGTCAGCCACTAGCTTAATATCACCACCAGTCCCCCTTCCCTGGCTATCCACTGCAATTGTTGCCCCATGCCGAATGATAAAGCTAATGGGGTCAATATCAATTTTGCCACCATTTCCCCGAGAATCGGCTGTGGTGCTGGCAAATATACCACTATCAGTGCCTGTCAGCAGAATGCTGTCTCTGACTTGCATGGTAATATTACCGGCATTACTGTTGCTGGCTGTATTGGTGCGGAATTGTCCGCCATTGCTTACTTCCAAGCTATTAGCTATCAAATTAATACTGCCACCCAAACCACCGAAGGTGTCTGCTGACACTCTTGCTCCATTTGTAAGCAGTAATTTATCGGTTTTGATATTCAGTTCCCCAGCATCTCCCAAGCCTTGAGTCTCCGTAAATAAACCACTGGTAAACTCTCCCGTGGCTGAGGTGCCAATTAGTTTTATCTCTGTGGCATTGATGTTTAGTTCTCCTCCTGCACCTATACCAGAGGTAGAAGCAGAAATTCTGCCTCCATCTTCAATGAAGAGATTTTTAGTATTTACAGTCAAGTTACCAGCAGGTGCATCACCTTGGGTAGAAGTCACCAAAGCACTGGGAGTAACATTTGTACCAATGAGTTGAATGGCATCAGCTGTCACCTCTACCTTGCCAGCACCAGCAAAACCCCTAGTTGCCGCTTGAATTTGGGCACCATCCTGCACGAGTAAGTCTTTAGTCTTGATATTAACATTTCCCCCTGAACCAGCATCTGCGCTGGTAGCTGATACTCGTGCGTTTGCACCTTGGAGAATTAGTTTACCTGTATCTAAGAAAATATTACCTCCCTGCCCTGTAGCAGCTTGGTTACCTGGCTTGCCCTCTACCTGAGCAAAGAAGCCAGTAAAAGTAGAATTTGATGTTTCCCCTCGCACTTCTATTGAATGTGGTGCAATTACGGAAACACGACCGGCATTTCCAATGCCAAAGGTGCTAACCGATACCTGCGCTCCATCTCGAATCCGTAGTTTTTCTGTTGCAAATGTAATATTGCCTCCTTGACCAGTAGCTGTGGATTCGACTTCGCTGGATACACCACTGGGTTTACCATTTATTGCAGTACCTATCAAGTCTACTTCTGTAGCTTGAATATTGACTTTACCTGCATCTCCATTAGCAAAAGTAGAAGCTGAGATTTCTGCACCATCACGGATACTTAACTTACCAGTTGTCAGGCTGATTTCTGCTGCGTTTCCTGCTCCCTTGGTGTTTGTTAACAAACCACTGGCAAAGCGACGCTCTACAGGAACTGTTTCGCTAACGCCAAATAGTTCTCCGTCTCCTACAAGGTCAATGGACTCAGAAGCTTTCACTTCTAATTTGCCACCATAACCCTCTGCCAGAGCAGCGATGGCTACCTGTGCCCCATTGCTAATACTTAGCTTTTTAGCTTCAATTAACACATCACCAGCATTACCTGAGCCACTGCTTTCAGTACCTAAAAGACTCAGGTTATTTAATTGCACATCATCACCGCGAATGGTTAATTTACCCCCATTGCCTGTACTCCGTGTTTCTGCAGCGACTGTTGTCCAAGGTCCTTGAACATTGACTTTCTTGGCTTCAAGGGTGACATCCCCACCTTTGACAGAACCAAATGTTACTGTCTGGACAAGAGAGTCATTTATATTCAGTTGATTGCCCCGGAGAGTAATTCCAGTACTCGTTTCAGTTCCAAAAGGGGATGTTCGTGCAAAAAGACGGGATTGATTTAAAGTCACTGTCCCACCTTGAAGCTTAATATAACCACCACCACTAAAGCCTGTGACATCAAGCAATGACCTATCAAGCTGAATGTCTTGAAACTTTTGGTCATCTGCATACACTAAAGCAAATCTTTGGGTGTTAGGGGTCAAGCGAACGAAACTATTTTTTTCTACGCTGCCCAATTCGATCTGACCATCAGGAACAGTTATATTGCCACCTTTTCCCTTCACCTCACCACCTACAAGTGCCAGGGTAGTATTAGTTCGCCCCTGGAGTCCAGCACGAGATTGATTCACAATAGCTCCAGCCTTGTGACCAAATTGCAGACCAAGAGGAACACCAATGGTTAGTAGGGATGATTGAGGATTGGTGGCACTAAATTTACCCTCATTGTCAAGCTTGATGCTGCTAGCTGTGCTGGCGAGGAACGAACCACCAATATTTAAGGAAGCATTGGCACCAAAGATAATGCCGTTGGGATTGATCAGAAAAAAGTTGGCACTACCTTGAGTTTTAATTAAACCATCAATCTTGGATTCCCAGCCACCGGTGACACGATTGATAATGTTTGCAAGATTTCGATTATTCTGGAAAATGGCAGAACCGTTGGTGGGGACAGAAAACTCTTTAAAGCTGTGGAAGAGATTATTACCTACTGTTGTTCCACCGTTAATCAAAAAATTACGTCCTTGTGTTTTTCCTGGTGAAACTTGGCTGGGGATGGGAAGGGTGTTGTCAGCAGCAATTTGTGCTTTGGCTGATGATATTGTACTAAAACAAGAAAGAGTAATTCCAGTTACTATTACAATATAGTAAAAATACGGTATTGTTGATTTTCTGATTGGTAGATTTTTTATCATCAGTTGTGCCCTATCTCTATGATCAAAAACTTCCTAGGGTGAGCAGTGAGACCTATTCATCCCTACTTATCTATTGGGCATATATGCAAATATCAGGATTTTGTTGAGTGATGGTCGTTGCATCAATGCGGGATGAATTAGAGGTTGAAACCGTTGAAAATTCGTCCCAGATTGGACCAAATCATCCCATGGTTCAGCAACGCCAAGTGGTGGTTTGCAGATAGTAGGTCTTGAAATTTTGCGAGGATTATCTGGGAATTATGGATGATAGTGTTCATTATTTGGGGAGTGCATATTATATACGTCTCAAATCGTAGGAGTACTCAGTTGAAGCAATAATGACAAGTATAATTTTTTCTTTATTTATCTAATTTGCTCTATATTTTTAAATTCGCCAAGGGGTATTTTACACAATTCTCCAGCAGCTGCCTGTGGCTGCAACTAACAATACAGGATTTGGCGTTGCTGCTGATTATATGAGGTCATTGGTCACCCTACTTAATTACCTTTATGAAGATCACGCAAAAAAAATAAGTATATAAAAGCACTTTTGATGCCCCTTGCTTAACCCATATATTCCTTTATTTATAAGTGTTTAACCCTTTATGTAATTATTTTACCTGCCAAAAAAGATACAAGATTCTCTAAGCATCTGTTTTTGATTTCTCAGCTTTTGCAAAAAAATCATAAATTCCCGTTAATAATTTTTCCGCAATATCTCTCTTTCTGATTTATATCTGAATAAATCAAAATATATATACAGACGAAAAATATCTTTTAGTGGATTTTCAAAATAATATAAAAAATCAAAGAACTCAATAATTATGTTGCATAAATCTAGGCAACGTTTTGATTATCTGAAATTAGCATCAATCATTGCTTTTAGTACTACCTTCATCAATGCTCCTGCTCAGGCAGTGATATTCAATTTTACCTACGCTCCCGAAACTCGTCAGGAAATAATTGATGGATTTCAAGCGGCTGGTGATATTTGGTCATCTAAGTTGCAAGATACCTATTTCGACCCAGATTGCTTTTGCGAACGAGACACAGTAATCAACATTCACGTTGATTTTACCCAACTTTCTAATCCCAGAGGATTGGGTGCAACACGTCCAGCAACGCTCAAAGTTGATTATAACAATTTCTTGAATAATTCTTTTCGTGATATTACTTCAGCAGATGATTTAACAGCGTTCAAAAATCTGCAAAGGACTCAAGAGAGTAAAGGTTTCACAGAAGGCTTTTTACAAGCATTGGGTGTTGATTTAAAATACAATACTTATCAACAAAATTTTAATATTTTGCAACAGCAGGGTTTTTCTGTAAATTCTAACATCTCCGGCATCGAACCTAATTCTAACGAAATCATTACTGCTCAAGCTCAAGACCTGTTTCAACAGCTAGATTTTGAAAAACTACAAACCTTGAACCGCAACCCTGTTAATTTTGATAGTTCAGAATTTAAAATGCGGATGGATGATAGCAGTACGGTTGATTTAAAACACCGTGACAAAGCTGATAAAATAGAAATATTAGATGATAATACTGTAATTGATAACAACGGTAATAAAAACAATCAGAAAATTTCGATGACCCGTGGTAATGCTAAAGCTTTGGGTTTAATTGAAGGTGATGATCAGCGGCTGGATGCTCAAATTCTCCTCAGTAATTCCATGTTTGATGCCAATGGTAATATCATCAGTTATTCTGATTGGCAAGCTCAAAATCCTGAAGGGAACTTCCTTCAAGACTCTATTTGGGACTTTTCTCGAGTTAGGGATCCAAATGCTGAAGTCTCTAGCAATAAGTTTGATTTCCTTAGTGTTGCTCAACATGAAATTGGTCACAGCTTAGGATTTATTAGTGGTGTTGAGACCTTTAAATCGCTGGATGTTCAAGCCAAGGGAAGTGGTCAATTAATCAAGGAAAAGGATGCAGCTTTAGTCAGTACCCTAGATTTATATCGCTTTTCTGAAGAAAGTAAACAAAAGGGAGTATTTGACTGGTCTAGTAATAGTAATACATTCTTTTCAATCGATGGGGGTGAAACTAAATTAGCTGACTTTGCGGATGGGACTTCTTATCAAACTAGTCACTGGTCAGAAAAGGGTGATGCAAATAGTGATCCCTGGGGAACCATGCATCCGGTGATTGGTAGAGGAGAGAAGTTAGATATCACAGATTTAGATTCGCAATTGTTGGATGTTATTGGTTGGGATCGCCAAGAAAAACTTGCGGATCAAGGTGGTATCAACGATTTAATGGCAGTTGGAGAAGGCGAGATTGCTGCTAAGGCCAGAGGTATTGGACTAGATTGGAAAAAATTAGAGGATTTACTCACCAAACCTGCGGCTGAGGCAGTTCAAGAATTATCCAAAGAAAGACAGGCAATTGCACCATTTCAAATCGAGCGATTAGAGGGGGAATTGGCGGTAAATGAAGCTCAGTTACAAGCCGAAGCAGAAGCGTTGGGGGTGCAACGGGAAGCCAAGCAGCAAGAGGTAAACAGCAAAGAAAATCAACTTTCAGATTTACAAACAAACCAGAGGGATTTACTGCAAAAAGAGAACGCAATCAAAAATGATTTGGCATCTCTTCGTGCAAAAATTAACGAACAACAAGCAAAATTACAAGCTACAACTAACCAGTCAGACCGCGATCGTATTCAGAACGAAATCAACCAGTTGCAAGGAGAAGCAAATAACCTGCAAACCCAGTTAGTACAAAATCAGAACCAACAACAAAATCTACAACCGCAACTGCAAGCAGTGCAAGCAGAATTCAATGATTTACAGCAACAGCTGGCAAACTTGCAAACTACACCAAGCATAGAAACACTGACACAAACAGTAAATAATCTCAAGCAAGAATTGAGTACCATAAAATCACTGGAGACATATGAGGGAGAGCTAAGGAGTGAGGCAAATGCAAACAAAGTCAAGTCAGAGCTGAATAACATTAAGAAAAATCTAAATAAGCAACTGAAGTCGCTCAAAGAAGTAGGGGACGGTATCAAACGAGCCGAGTTAGAACAAAAGGCGTTGGAAGAGGTTATCAATAAACTGGCTAAAGGACAAGATGAAAAATGGAATCAAGTCCAGGATGCTTATCAAGTTCTATTTAGGGGATTGGAGAAACAAGTTAGCCAGTGGTTAGAAGGCTCTGTGGAACAGCTACAGGAGAAATTGGCAACAGCGAGTTTACAGCAAACTGCAACTTTATTAGATATTGTTGAAAAGGCTAGTGGAGAACAGAAAGAGATTTGGGAGGCAAAATTGACTCAAGCAATCATGCTTCTGAACCAAGTTGATCAAAAGACAGCCAAAAAGAAAATCAAGAATGCTACAACGGCTCTACAAGAAATTAATGCTTATAACTACGATATGAGCTACTTTGTTTACTATGACTGGAATTCAACCTCGGGATCGCGAATGAGCCGCATTAGTTCCGGTGACTGGAATTCTGGATATAGCTTTTGGCAAGAAATGGATACTAAAAGCTTGAGTGGTAGTGAATACACAGATGGCATTGAGAATGGATACAGTATGGTCTTTGGTCAAAAATACACTAATCAAGCTGCTGACGTACCAGAACCAAGTATGATGACAGGATTGGGAATTGTGGGGCTATTTGGCTGGCTGCGTCGCCGTCGTCGATAGGTTTTTGAGTAAATTATCTGTAGGAAAGTGAATTTTTTTCGCTCTCGTTTTCTGGGGGTCTAAATCTCCGTGACAAAACTCAATTACCTAAAGCCTCCGGCTCTCCCGCTCCTCTGTTGACGTAAACTCTGTAAGGGTTAAGAGGCATTATGAAGAAGCAAAAAACTTCTATGTAATTTTACTTAATTCGTGAAATCCATAAAATCCGTATTTTTCCAATAGTTGATTTAAGAACAAGTTTGATAAAAATAAGGTGAAGAATAGGAATTTAATTCCCCATTTAGTGATTCCATATAGTATCAATAATATTAATATTATTTTTTGAAGTTTGATTTTTTTAGACACAGATAACATATGTTTTTGCACTTCATATATAGTTATCCTCAGTATATTCTTCATTTGGATGGATAAATGATAGATAAATCAGGAAGAAGAGATTTCACTGGCAGAGGTTTTGCAATTGATGCTTCTCCTTCCTAAATTGCAAATCTAGATAATAAAACAAAAATATGAACAAGATTTTCAAAGCCCGGGGCTTAATCACTATTTGTTTGACATCTCTCCTTAGTATCTCTTACTCTTTGTCCCATCAGGTAACAGCAAACTCTGGGGAAAAATCTAGAGAGGGTTTACCAGGGCGTAGATTCGGAGGTGGATCGCGCGGATGCAATGGGGAAATAAATGGGCGATTAACAGCATTAACTCCAGAAAACAATTTAGTATTAACAAAAGCAGCAAATCCCGATTTTATGTTTTACTTGCCCAAAACTTCTAAACCCACAATGGTAGAGTTAGTGCTGCAAGATAAGAATCATAATATTGTTTATGAAAAAATCTTCACAACAACTAGTAACGGAGGAGTAATCAATGTCAGTGTACCTGATTATGTAGCCCCACTGGCTATGAATAAAATGTATCGTTGGCACTTTTCACTTATCTGTGATCCGACAAACAGGGCTAATGATATTGGTGTGGATGGATGGATTAAACGGGTAGAAGCTGATAATCTTTGGCAAGATAAATTAGTTAATTTGGCACAAAAACTTCATAATAAACGGAGTGATTTCCGGCTTACTGCTAATTGGAAAAAGCTATTGCAGTCTGAAAAATTAGATGCGATCGCACAGAAACCGCTGTTGAAATTGAAAATCAAACAAGACCAAGAAGTGTCTGTTAAGTAGGGCTTTGCTATATTTATCAGTCAACAAATCAATCTCCTACGAGAAAATCACACAGCCAAAGCCGAATGAAAATATTTATTTCCCATTTATGACTATTTTCCAGCTAGATTGCATATGTCAATCAGCTATTTTTAGTCCCATACGGACTTTGTATTTAACATATATTAATTACCTCTGGAAATAAAGCTATTGGCTGATAAGTATAGTCTATTTCCAGGGGTAAAATTATATTTATAGGGTTATATTAAAGATTTATGTTTACTAAATTTACGAGAAATTTTTTGTCATTAAATACCTATTGTTATCGTCAAATAAAACTATCTATTGCCACACTCAAGTGGAAAAAATCGATAATTGCTACCAGCATTATCATTACTGGACTGGTGCTGGGTATTAAACAACTGGGCTGGTTACAGTACCTGGAATTAGTGACTTTTGACAATATGGTGTCCCTGCAAACTGATGCAGGTGCCGATCCACGGCTATTGGTTGTGGAAATAACAGAAGCCGACATTAAAAAACAGAAACGGTGGCCAATTTCCGATCGCACTATCTCCCAGGCATTGCAGAAACTACAACAGGCTCAACCAAGGGTAATTGGCTTAGATATGTACCGTGAGATCCCACAACTACCAGGTCGTGATGCTCTGTTAAAAGAACTACAAGCACCCAATGTAATTACTATTTATAATCTTGGTGATGTCAATACTGAAGAAATCTCTCCTATCCCTGGCATACCCCCAGAAAGAATTGGCTTCAATGATTTTGTAATTGATGCAGATGGAGTTGTGCGCCGGAATTTTCTCTATGGTTACCAAGGGGATGATAAGTTCTATTCCTTTTCCTTACGGCTAAGCCTCAAATATCTGGAAAAACAAGGCATTTCACTCAAAGTTACACCGGATGCTCTGCACTTAGGTCAGACTGTATTTTTACCCTTAGAAGCCAATTCTGGTGGGTATCAAAATGTTGATGACACAGGATATCAAGTACTGATTAACTATCGTTCGGATAGGCACATAGCACGGCGGGTATCACTGAGCCAAGTGTTGGATGGGCAAGTCAAACCGGAATGGGTTAAAGACAAGGTAGTGCTGATTGGCACAACTGCCACCAGTATTAAGGATAGATTCTTCACTCCTTACACTCGGGATCGATTAACCAACCCAGGCACACCGGGTGTGTTAATCCATGCCCAATTGATTAGCCAAATCTTCAGCACTACCCTAGACAAACAACCTTTATTCTGGTTTTGGCCTGAATGGGTAGAAGGGTTTTGGATATGGACTTGGGCTGTGATCGGAGGCTATCTGGGATGGAAAATGCGGAATATGTTCTACCAAATATTCATTGCAACAGTTGCCTTAGGAGTTTTAACTAGTATTTACTTGGGATTTTTCACCCAATTAGCCTGGATACCTCTTATCTCTCCAGCCTTGGCATTATTACTAACAGGTGCAACCATCAGTGCTTATAAGCTACAGTATCATCGGCTTCATGATTCCCTCACTGATCTACCTAATCGAGAACTTTTTCTGTATCGTTTGCAATTGGCGATCGATAATACAAAACTCTTGCAAAAGTCACAATGTGCTTTGCTGTGTTTGGATATCGATCGCTTCAAGTTAGTAAATGAGAGTTATGGTTATGAAATGGGCGATCTATTGTTACTCGATTTCGCCTCCAGATTAAAAGCTGATGTGGAAAGTAAGGGAATTGTTGCCAGGGTGGGGGGAGATGAGTTCGCTATTTTGCTGGAAAATATTACCGATAGCAGTGAAGCAAATCATCTAGCTGATAGCCTACAGCAGAAACTGTCTATGCCTTTCAACAACAAAGGTAAAGAGATATTCAGTAGTGCCAGTATTGGTATAGCCTTTCATCAGCCTGAACTCAACCATAAAGCAGAAGAACTACTGCGAGATGGTCAAACAGCTATGTATTTGGCTAAAGATTTAGGTAAAGCCCGTCACCAAGTCTTTGCCACGGCTATGCATACTGAGGTTCTGAAGCGTTTACGACTAGAGACGGATATGCGCCGTGCCCTAGATAAGCAAGAATTTTATCTCAATTATCAACCGATTGTATCCCTAAAAACAGGTAATATTGTTGGTTTTGAATCATTGGTAAGGTGGCAACATCCTGAAGATGGATTTATTTCTCCTGGAGAGTTCATTCCCATTGCAGAAGATACAGGGCTAATTATTCCCTTAGGTAAATGGATTTTAGAGTCAGCCTGTCATCAATTGTCTGTTTGGCATACTCAATTTCCCTTTGATGTACCACTGATGATGAGTATTAACCTTTCTGGACAGCAATTAACTCAACCAAATTTGGTGGCAGAAATTGAGCAAATTTTGCAAACAAACAGGTTAGATGGACACAGTATAAAACTAGAAATTACTGAAACTGTAGCCATGCAAGATGTCGAAACTGCTATCTCTATACTGCAAAAACTGAAAAGCTTGAATCTACAGCTGAGCATTGATGATTTTGGTACGGGATATTCTTCCTTGAGTTATTTAAATCGTTTCCCAATCAATACCCTAAAAGTAGATCGCTCCTTCGTCAGCAAAATGGGAGATACAAAAGAAGATGCTGCGATCGTTCGTACTATTATTATGCTAAGTCATATTTTAAATCTGGATGTAGTTGCTGAAGGGATAGAGACGGTAGCACAGCAAGTACAATTGCAGCAACTTGGTTGTGAATATGGACAAGGTTATTTATTTTCTAAACCTCTAGATAGTAAGAAGGCTACCGAATTACTATATAACCAGTTTAATGAACAACTATCAAAACAAAAGCAGATTTAGCTACTATTGAGCCTCTCTGTGAAGAGCAGAGGAACGCGAAAGTCAAAAGTCAACAACTATCCAGTGAAGATGATTATTTAACTTACAAATAAATCTTTTATTATCTCACTAACGACTTACTTTAATCAAATAGATATTTTTTATATTTAAGTTATGTAAACAGACCTCGTATTAATTTTTGTCAATTATAAGAAACAATTTCAATAAACCAACAACGTACTACAAAAGAATAATGTTTTTTCAAGCTTTCAAGTAGCAAAATTAAAATTACCAATTACTTTCGCAATTATACATATACCATATTACATGGTGTAATTACTATTATTTTGTTGCACTATTGAGAATGCTATCAATAAACTCCAAAAATATTACTGAATATTTCAATGGGTTAAGTTTTGTTTATAGTAATATTTTATTTAAGTTTGAATGGGCGATTACTTTAGATTATAAGTATAGATATGATGAGGAGTTAGCAGGGAGTGTTTCTGGAAATAATTGTTTTTAATTCACATCAGGCGTATGGTTAAAATTCAATATTGAATTGATAAGTCAAAAATCCCCTTCCATGCCAGATCCATTAATGTATCAACAAGAACACTTTGTTGTTTTGGAGACAAACCAACCAGAACAATTTCTGACCGAATTGGAGTTACAACAAAAGCTCCAAGGTATTTTAGAACAAATGAATCCCCAGGATTTACCAATGGATTTACAAAAATTTGATTCTGTGGTAAGCCAGTCGCAACATTTAATCGATACTAGTTGTGAGTTGGATGTTGGTGCGGGGGAATATTTGCAGTGGTATGCCGTGCGTTTGGAAAAGTAATAGCCATTAGTTAAGTACTAATGGCTATTAGATATAGGCGTGGAAATTAAATATGCATCCGCCAAAATCCTTGTAGAGACGTTGCACTGCAACGTCTCTACATCTTTCCCACCAGATGTCTATTGATGTGGGAAATATGACTCAGGAATTATTCTGGAGATGCAATTAGCATCACTTCAACTTGATTGCTACTGGGTTGCGTAACCTCTACTTTGACTCCTGGACCAAAAAATTTGGTCATTTTTTCCTGTTTTTGCTGCCAAACATCAATTGGTATCTCAGGTGAATCAAATTCCAAAATTAAAGCGTAAGCTCCATCCTTGTCGATTTCTCGTAAGCTGGTAATTTCCGGTCTTTCTTCATCTGTAGGACTTAAACCTAAGGCAGCCAGGGTGCTATCTAAATGAGCATCTTGCCCATAGCGGTAGCGAGTAATATCCTGCAGAACTTTATTTTGGGTGGTAGTTGCTTGTTGCTGACGCAACTCCAATACTTTTGCTGTAGTGGGTTGACTAAAGGGAACGGGTTTAAGTTCATTCGCTTTGAGTGCTAATCCTCCCAGTAGGAGGGGAATACCGTAGAAAAAACCCACTAAATTGAGGGTGGCATTATCAGCAGCATAGGCAACAAACCCAATGATAGTCAGGATAGTACCTATGGTTAAACCCAGTGTGCCCAGAGAAAATCGGCGTAACATAATTATAAATCGGTATATATTCTCAGTACCTAGCTTTCTTATCATCGGCGATCGCTAGTCAATTAGGGAAGACCAATTATCCACAGGTATCACAATCCAATTCAAATCTTTATTGCTGTTGATTGAGAATGGATTTTGACCTTACAGCAAAACATTGATGTTCTCTAAAACTTATTTTTTGACTAAATATGTCTAAAATTATTCTTTTATAGCAAGTGATTCTAAGTAATTACCGATTGTGAAAGTACTGGGTGCGAAATGTGGGTTAAATACTTCGCAGCCCCAGAGAATCAAGACTTATGTGTAGTTAAATCTCTCCGAAAGTCAGTCTCCAAGCTGGATTTATTCTCTTTTCCTGTACCATATTGACAAAAGTGAATTTTCTTAACCTGTCACGAATGGATCGCGGGGGTATTGTGAGGTGCATCCTTCATGGATGCCCAAACGATACCCGCATCAAAACATGGTATGATACTACAAGCGAGGCACATATCTGTAACGGAACCCGCTTGCCACTAGGGATGAGAACCTCCTCCTTTGTGAAAGCTACTTGTCTACCCCTAATCAATACAGTTGGTGGCAGTATTCACCAGAAGACAACCCATAAGGCAGGACTACGACGAAACAATAAGTCCCCTGTCAACAGAACAGCAAGAGTATTGTTATGGGCGTTAGGAACTAGCGTCCAAGAGACGTGGATGGGAAACCTCTGCCCAGTAGAGATTCCGAACTCCAAAGGTAAGTTTGTCAGATGAAGCGTCAAAAGCCTGACTGTAAATCGTGAAGGGGTTTGAAACCTCATCCGTCTTACGGTGGGGTAGTTCATATTTGATGATATTTCAGCAAGGGAAAAATCAAGCTATGGATATGGAGACTATCAAACAAAGAATTACCGCTGTGCAAAACAAACGGGAATATCTACTCAGCTTACTCGAACAGCCCAATTTAGGAAGCTTGAGAATAGATGTCAATCAAGCTTTAGAAGAAATGGATGAGTTACTTGATGAATTTCAACGCACTTTTCCAGAACAAGGAACCAACTGAATGCTCTAGAGATTAGTTGCACCCGTCGGCAGCAACCATTTACTTGGTGGTTCTGCTGGCGGTAGTTGATAGTAACAGTGACAAATATTGTTGATTAGTTATATAAATATATTTACTATTGCTAACTTATTTTACAGTTGAGGGTGTTTGCTGATTTGTTGCTAATTGCTTTACTAAAGCAATTAATTCTGTAGTTGGGACATCTTTTTGGCAAAAAACATCCCATTCTCCTATGGTTTTTGTTTCTGGAAACTTATTCTCTTCCACTGAGGAGTAGGCAATAATCTGTGTACTGGGAGCGATCGCTTTAATTTGACAAGAAGCACTCCAACCATCCATTAATGGCATTTGCAAGTCTAGGATAATTACATCCGGATGGTATTGTTTTACCAGATCGATCGCTTCTTTGCCATTGGTAGCTAAACCAACTATCTGTATATTTGCTTGATTAGAAAAAGCTAGTTTGAGAGTTAAACGGGTCAGTTCGTGATCGTCAACTAAGAGAACCCGTATAGCAGAAGTGTGACAAGGCAACATTAAACTACCAGGAAATATACTAAACAACTTACAACAACCATATAGTTTATGGTAAAAAGTACTCTTACCAACTCTATCTTATGGGTGAATAAATTGTGGTTAATTCTGATAAAACCAATTTTTCTCCATTTCTAGAACTAGTAACGATACGGGTTAGTCAAAAGTCTGATACCGTAAGTTGTTCGTTGATTTAAAACCTGAGGTTTCTTCTTGTAGCTTTGGTTACTCGTATTTTTTCACAAAAAACATCGCTTCAAAGCTTACCGTGCAAAGTTATAGCTCTTCCACAGCAAGGATGAAGTAGAATTCCTATGTATATATTTACTTTGCTCCCCCTCATATAAAGCAAGCAGTAGATACTAGATACTGGTGGTTTTATTAAAAAAAGTAAAAATTGTCAAATATTTATTTATAAATAAATGGCAAAAGAAACACTCAAAAGATTATAGACAATCTGCTTAGCAAAAAATGTTACTTATAGTCATAATATCTATTTATCTTCATGAAAATTTTAATTTTTTGGACACAGAATTAAAGTTTGCATGAAAAAGATTCAGGCTGGATATATTGAAACGCAGTCTTTATAAACAATACATAATATTGCTAATAAGGCTATATTGTCAATCACTTCTAAGATAGAGTTTCTAATTATTCAGGTATGTCATTGCAACGATCGCGTATAGTCCTGGGGGCATGCCCTACGGGAAGCAAGCTACAAGAAACGGGTAGGGTGTCCCGACAGGGACTCAGCCATCCCCAAGTCGTGTTACAAACTACTGGCTTACTGCGTTTCCAACAATCCTTATGATAAATTGATCTCATTTCCAGATTCTGCACGAACTAAAGAATGGGTCTTATCTACAAATTTAAGCGGATTGCTGTTGCTGCTGTTTCCCTTGGGGTTTTGTGTAACATCCAACTTGTATCTGCTACGGTAATTAAACCCCTGAACACCAAAAAGGGTATGGTAGTTTCTGCACATCCCCTTGCCAGTGAAGCCGGGTTGAAAATGTTACGAAAGGGCGGTAATGCTGTAGATGCTGCTGTGGCTACCACCTTTGCAATTTCCGTGGTAGAACCATTTTCGGCAGGAATTGGTGGTGGTGGATTTTTATTGCTCCATGAAGGGAAAACTGGCAATATCAAAGCCTTAGATTTCCGGGAACGGGCACCCAGCAAAGCTACAAAGGATATGTACTTAGATGCTCGAGGTAAGGTACGTCCGGGTGCTAGTGTAAATGGTTATTTAGCTGTGGGGACACCGGGCACTGTGGCTGGGATGTATGAAGTCCATCGTCGCTATGGTAAGTTATCTTGGCAAGAAGTGGTGAAACCTGCAATTGAGCTGGCTAAGAATGGCTTTACCCTCAATCGTCGTTTGAGTTGGCGTTCTATGCAGGTAAATAGTAACCGCCAACAACAAATTCTCAATAACCCAGCAGCACGGAAAATTTTTACTCGTAACGGTGAGTTTTATCAGCCAGGGGAAAGGCTGGTACAGAGGGATTTAGCAAAAACCTTTAAATCAATTGCTGGCAATCCTCGTAGTTTTTATACTGGCAATATTGCCCGTGCGATCGCTGCTGATATGGCAAAGAATGGAGGTTTAATTACTTTAGCAGATTTAAAGGCTTATAAACCGATTTGGCGCACTCCCATATGCGGGGATTTTCGCCAAACCCGCATCTGTTCTATGCCCCCACCTTCTTCGGGAGGAGTACACTTGTTACAAATATTAAATATTATTGGTAATACTAATCTCAAATCTCTGGGGTGGCATCATCCTGATACCCTACATTTAATGGCAGAAGCAATGAAAATTGCCTATGCCGATCGCTCTCAATGGTTAGGAGATCCTGATTTTGTCAAAGTACCAATACAACAGCTTACCAGTAAAGGGTACGCCCAACTACGGCGACGACAAATTAGTATGTTGCGGGTAAAGCCATCTAGTCGAGTAAAGCCAGCGAATCAGCGCACTCTCCAGTGGTTTAGTAAACCCCTATCCTTGAGGTTACAGTCAACACCCAATCGTAAATTTTATGAGTCTCCAGAAACTAGCCATTTAACGGTGGTAGACGAACAACGCAATGCTGTCAGCCTTACTTTTACCATCAATTTGGGATTTGGAGCGGGTGTGGTAGCTACTGGTACGGGTATTGTACTCAACAACGAAATGGATGATTTTGCAATTGCACCGGGAGTACCCAATTCTTTCGGTTTAGTGGGGAATGCAGCCAATGCAGTTGCACCCCGGAAAACTCCCCTATCTAGCATGACTCCCACCATTGTCACTGAAAAAGGTCGTTTCAGGATGGCGGTGGGTGCGCCGGGAGGGAGTACTATTATTACTCAAGTACTGCAAGTAATTTTAAATGTCTTGGAATATGACATGGATGCGGGTGCAGCTGTTTCTGTACCGCGCATACACCATCAGTGGCTTCCAGATAGGTTGATGGTGGAACCCTTTGGCTTGGATGTTATGACATTGAAAGAATTGCAACGTCGGGGACACAAAATCAAGGAAAGAAGACCTTGGGGTAATATTAATGCCATTGTGGTCAAGTCAGATGGGAGTCTGGAAGGAGCTGCCGATCCTAGAGGAGAGGGGGTTCCTCGGGGGTGGTGATTTAGGAGCAGCCCCACAAGGGGGAAGTAATAAGTAATAAGTAATAAGGGAACTCCAGGAAATAAATTATCCCACAAGAACGGTTGACAGTTGACAGTTGACAGTGAAGTTTACATATTTTGTTGCCTGATAACTATGGGATGTTTTTTTATCTGGAAGTCCCTAAGTAATAAGTAATAAAGAAAATCCCCTCGCTATGAATGAAAGAAACAAGCCAAATCTTCTTCCCTCCAGCAAAGCTGCCTTCAGCTCTGGCTGCCTTGTTTCTTGAAAGTGAGGGAGTGATGGAGGGAAGAAAAGTGGAATCATGTTAATACTGTTACAATAAACCGCGATAGCGAATGAATAGTAAAATCGCTGCCCAAGAGCCTAAAGCTACCTTAATTGTCACCAAAATATTCAGTAACGGAATGGTTCCACCGCTGAACAATGCACCCATTTCACCGTGGGGTAATTCATAACCAATCAGTGTTATTACTGCCAAGACAATAAAAATTAGTACAGATATTTTTTCTAGTGTTGCTGCTCGCCATCGTTGGTAAATTTTTTCCATCCATTCTGTGGAGGAGGTAATTGCTACTAACCCGATGGCAGTGCCCCCGGCTACACCAGCTGCAAACCCACCACCAGGACTCAAATGACCGCGAATTGCTAATTCGACGCTGATTAAGGCAGCAATGGTGGCTCCCAATTGCGCCAAAATAATTGAAGGGCGATCGCTAAATTGGTAGATTGTACAAGATGGTTGTTCGTTAGCTAGGAGAAACCTTACTCCCATAATTGCCAGTGTAAAGACTACAACTTCAAATATTGTGTCGTAAAGTCGATTTCTGAAAATTATGCCGGAAACAGTATTAGGTACTCCAGTATCTTGGACAATTGATTCGACGATGGAGAGTTCGGCTGAATCCATTCCGGGATTGGGAAATACGAGCATCTTGATGTATAATGCTATTCCTACTGCTATGTATATCCACTTCATGGCTGAACCTCCACTGAATCAGAGATTACATTCCCATTGGACTGGCTGGGGCTTACTGGTTTGATATAGTTCAAATTTGCTAAATTTGGTGGAATTTCGTTTTGCATAATGTCGTAAAGACGCTGGATGCGGGTCTGGACTTGGTAAAGGGGCTGTCCATCTACAGGGAGGGGTTGAGGAGATTCCCTGGTCATCCACTGTTCTGATGTCATATAGGTTGTATGAATTTCTTTTGCCATCAAAGCATTTTGTAAAGCTTGCAGATTAGTATAGGTTACTACTTCCAGACGCATATGGTATTTGTTTAATATTTTGCGTAAAACAGCAAGCAATTGCTCTTCAGGGTTATTACCCTCTGGGGGTTCTGCATTGTCATTGGATTGATTTTCTAGCACACCCAGGCGCATACTGAGGGACGATCGCACAGCTACTGCGTATAAAGTAATAGAGAGCATAGTGCCCACCAAAGCTTCCGTTAATGCCACATCCGCCGCCCCAAACAATGCATAAACTAGTGCTGCAACTGCCCCTAAAATACCACGAATTACCAGAGCATGATATGGGTTAACCTGCAAAACCAACATACAGGCAGTTAAAGGAAGTAACGCCGCGATCGCTATAATATATACATCTTCATTCATTTTTACCTCCACTGCTGGAACAGTAAGCCAATACGTATCCTAGTACGGTATTCCAAATGGCCAAGGAAATCAGTGCGAGAATCAGCAGTGGCCATTCTTCGGGTATTTTCAAGAGTAACCCAACAATGATACTCATGGAACCCAAGGTATCTGCTACGGAAAGACTATGTAATTTGAATAATACGGAGCGATCGCCAATTAGAGGAAATGTCCCCCAAAACCAGAAGACAATTCCCACTCCTATACAGATATAACTAATGATATTAATAATCATATTTCATTTATCCTTTTGAGTACATGAGCTAAAAGCATTAAGGCGGCATTACCTACACTTAAAATCAGTACACCAACCACCCCTATCATCCAGTCATCACGCAAGACAGATACAACCAGAATCATCATGGATGTTTTGGTAGCAATGCTGGCAAAGGCTAACATTTTTTGCCAAATATTCTCATCTTGCCAAGCTTCATAAATAGGAATTAGTAAAGCCAAAATCATGGCAATTAGGATCCAGTTCATTACCTTTTTCAGTAAAACAATTTTAGATTTGAGATTTTAAATTTGAGATTTTTAAAGGCGGATAATCATTTCAGTTATCAGTTAGTCTCCTACACTCTTGTACTACGCTAATAGTGAGAAGTTGCGGTGGTGAGGTAGTGTGATCTTGGGGGTTTCCCCCATGAACGACTACCGAAAGGGTTCCCCGGCATAAGCAAACTTCGGTCTTCCCCATCGATAAATCTAGGGATTTGGGTAGGGGAAAAATTGTGAATGAAGAATTAATAATGCAGAATGCAGTTGAGGGAAAATTTCGCTCATTCTAAATTCTAATTAGGGGGCTTGATACCGATTACTGTTTGGTCACTTCCTCACTCCTTCACTCCTTCCCTCCTTCCCTCCTTCCCTCCTCTCCTCTTCCGTCGCACCCGATGCACTTCATACCAGCCATCTTCGTGGTATTTCAAAACAATAGTTTTTGGTGTAAATGTAATCACAAAAATATCTAAAAATATCAGTCCTGGTGTCCGTTGGGGTTTGACTCGCTCCATCACAATCTCTTCTTGGTTATGGGGGCGAAACATAATTTCTAAGGCTTCTAAATATGCTTGGGGGATAGCTACAATAATTTCCCACAGTACCCGCAACCAATCTTTTAAAACAGCAGGTTTCGTATAGTGTCGCGGTATTAGCAATGAAACGCAAACACCAATAATGATATTAGCCAAACTCACATCAGCAGTTAGCAGAAACCAAATAATTAATCTTAATAGCAAATCCAAATATCCAATCATACTAGCCCCCCATGTAGGTACAGCCTTCTCTTAAATTACGTTTTTACACAATCAAATATGAAAAATATTTCTTCCCCATTGTCAATTCTTAACTATTTTCAAATTAGCCCCTCACGAGAAAATCTCACAACCAAGCATGAAAATAGTTCCCTCACTCCCTCACTCTCTCCCTCCCTCACTCCTTCACTCCCTATATTCAAGCCAGCACCATCCAAAAGAGTAGGGTTAACATTAGACTCATCACCCCAATCAGATGGTCAAATTGCTCCGCTACCCGTGGTAACTTGACAACCAATCGTTTAACAATCACAAGGTATACCAACCAGCCCAGAGCAATTGTGATTAGGGGTTTGATTATATTAGCAAGGGTGTACGCCTCGTAATATACTACATTGGCTGCAAATAACCCGCCGAGTAATAGGATGATTGCCCACCAAAAACCAGGTTTTACTTTTACTGGTTTGTGTTCTTCTTCATGGGGCAAAAAGATGAATTTGGCAAAGGAGATGGCTGTTCCTAAAGCTGCTAGGTTCATACCAATCACCTGCCAGGGTAGCAGATTCTTCATGGTCAACACCTTGGCTCCAAAGCCAGACAATAGGGGAAAGCCGGAAATTGAGAAGCTTGCTATAACCAAAGCAATCCACATGGGAGTATGAATTGGCTGATGGTGTAATTCCTTGAAGTTACGACTTGGTAAGTTACCCGCAATCAAGAAAAGAGCCGCTTTCACCAAACCATGGGTGAGGGCATAAAAACCACCTACTTCCGGTGCGGCAAGTACAAATCCCAACTGGGAAACTGTATGAAATGCCAACATCCGCTTAGTATCTTTTTCAAACACTGCATAGCCAACTCCCAATAGTGCAGTACCAACACCGAAAAAACGGACGATGGGGTCAATCTCCTCCAACATCAGGGCACAACGCACCAGTGGAAAAACACCTGCTTTGACCACAACTCCTGACAACATTGCTGATATAGGCGTTTCTGATTCCGAGTGGGTCAAAGGCAACCACAAACCTGAGACAAAGATTCCCCCCTTGGTTAAAAGTCCGAGAAATATCAGAGCGACTGCTTCTGTGGGAGCTTTACTCAACCCGGCAAAGGCAAAGGAGTTATTAGCTTGATAAACTAGTACCGCGCCAATCAGATAAAACAACATGGCTGTATTGCTAACAAACAGATAGCGTAAGCCAATCCAAATCGAGCGTTCTGTGCGGGGATAGGCAATTAAAAGAAACGTAGCAATACTAATTACTTCCAGTGCCACATACAGACTGATAAAGTCCGCACAAATAAACACTGAGTTGACACTACCATGTAAAATGATTGCCTGGGTATAAAAAAAAGCCGTTTTATTGCTGTGCCAACAGTAGAAAATGACCGCCATTGTGACTAGGGCATTGGTCAAAATAAAGTAGCCACTTAAGGAATCAGCCTGCAAAGTGACACCGAAACTATCTAATAATTGCCAGCTTGGAGCTAAGGGGTAGAATAATCGCTCTAGCCCATAGAGAAGGGAAGTAAGCACCACCAAAAGTGCCAGGTAGCGATCAAGTTGGGGAAGGAGATAAATGCTGAATCCCACAAAAAATGGTAGGGCAATCCAGGCGATTGTAATTGTACTCATGGTGTGTTATTCTTCTCAATCTCTTTGGTTTCCAGGGTTGGATTATCCCGTGCTAGTTTCATCACCCCAACCAGCATCAGAGCTTGGATCGAAAAACCAATCACAATCGCAGTTAAAATCACCGCCTGGGGAACCGGATCTGCATAAGCAACTTGTTTAGTATCATCAGCAATGGGGGTGAACAATCCCCCCCGTGCTGCCACTAAAACGTAATAAGCAATTACCCCAGTACTCATCACATCCATAGAGATGATTTTCATCATCAGATTCTGTTTGAGGATGATGCCAAAAAAACCGCATAGTACTGTTGCAAAAATGCAGGCTTCTAGTATGGATATGGACATTTGTCAAACAATTTTAGATTTTGGATTTTAGATTTTGGATTACTCCCTTCAATGGTGAGATTACCTATCTCCTCCCTCTCTCTATTCTCTGTGTTCTCTGTGCCTGGAGCGGTTTTTTAATCGGTAATCTTTGGGCGGGATAGGAGTAAACTTTAACCGTAGTAATATAGATATGGAAAGCGACAAACTGCCGCTTCCCTTAAGTAATATTACCTTAATTATGAGTAAAAATTACAACCTAATCTACGGTAGTTAAGGTTGTATCTTTGGCAGGTATGGATACTTCTGCTTCCTGCCCTGCCGGTATCAATACTTCTGTTTCTTGACTCTTCAGTGCCCACTGTAATAAAGGAGGAGCCAGGAATGTGGTGAGAATCACCATCACAATAATAGCTGCTTCCAAAGGCTTATCCAATACACCACTTGCGGAACCAATGCCCGCAAACACCAAACCCACTTCACCACGGGGAATCATACCCACACCGATCGCTAGACGATTGATTCCGGGCTGACCAAAAACACCCCAACCAGTGATGACTTTACCGATAATGGCAATGGTAATCAGGAAGGTAGCAATAATTAGACCTGCTCGGTTTTCTGCGATCGCTGGATTTAATACTCCCAAATCCGCCCTAGCACCAACTGTGACAAAGAAAATTGGTACCAAAATATCGGCGATGGGCATTACCTGTAAATCCAGTTCTTTGCGTCTATCGGTTTCATCTAACACCAAGCCTGCCGCAAAAGCACCTAAAATTGCTTCGAGGTGAATCAGATTGGCTAACACCGCCATTACTAGAGCAAAGGTGAATGCAGGAATCAACAACGCACCACGGGTTTGCAATTTGTCTGCGATCGCCACAAAACTCTTGTTAAAAAATTTACCTAAGAAAATAGCTCCCAACAGAAAGGCGCTGGCACTAATAATTAAATAAACTACATTTAGCAGATCCACTTCACCAGTTTTTGCCAAACTAGCTACAACCGCCAGAACAATAATACCTAGCACATCGTCAATTACCGCAGCACCGACAATAATCTGCCCTTCCTTTGATTTTAGGTGTCCCAGTTCTGACAAAACTTTTGATGTAATACCAATACTCGTTGCTGTCAGGGCAGCTCCAGCAAAAATCGCGGGAATGGTAGGAACATGGAAAATTGCCACTAAACCAACTGTTCCCAATATAAAAGGAGCTGCCACACCAATCACAGCTACAATGGCTGCTTGGTAACCAACCTTACCCAGTTCCCGTAAATCAGATTCCAAACCAATTTCAAATAGCAGAACAATCACCCCTAGTTCTGCTAGCACGGAAATTACTTCGCTTTGACTTTGGAAAATATGGGTGACAGCCTCTAGGTCTAAATTACCCAGCCATTGCAACGCCCTGACAATGATTGAATCCGTAGCTACTGTGCTATTTTCTGGAAACATCAGCAGGTGTAGAGCCGAAACTCCAACAATAACACCCCCAATTAGTTCTCCCAAAACAGGTGGTAAATTGAGACGTTTAGAAAATTCCCCACCAAGCTTACTCGTAATGTAAATCACAACCAAGCTGAGTAACACACCCGTAAGTACCCATGGACCGTATTCCTCCGTTGGCGTTGTCATCAATACCTGTGGCATGGACAACGTACTAGAACCAAAATTAAGCGACATAGAGAAATCCTCTAAAGCAGTTAAGTAAGATCATTTCAGTTAGCCTCCTGCACTCTTGTGCTGCGCTAACAGCGTGCCGATAAATCGAGAGGCAACAGTAGGGGGAAAATTTTTCCACCTCCACTAATGGAATTTGGGCATTTGATCTAGGCGAAAACCTTCACTGTTCCCTGTTCCCTATCCCTAAGGAGTTGATACCAATTACTGTTTGGTCAGTGTGGTGAAATCAAGTAACTTAGAATGGAGGGAAATAACTTGCAACCAGCCAAATACCAGCATACCAAGTATGACTTGAACAGAAATGGGAGCAACTACAAATCCCCACAAGCCAATTAAGAAACCAGTACCGTAAGCAGCTATGGCGTATACCTCATCAATTGGTTTCACATACTTACCAAGGGTTGCCAAGACTAATGCGGCTGTCAGTAATATTAACCATTGCATAGTTAATTCCCTTCTCTAAATCCTAATTATTGAGTGATGCTCCGAAATCAGAAATTGGTCCATTTGATGGCTCATTTGATGGCTCATGTTTTCCCGAGAACACAGCATTTACCGCATCCTTCAGTGCTTCTTCACGAATCATGTAAAGGTTTTGAGGCGGAATAAAGTTGAAGACTTTTAGCTTTTCTAGACGACGCTTGGTTTGTCCAGCTGCTCCCACGAGAAAAACATGACGACCATTCTCAACCGCTTCCTCAATAGCGTTTTCTAAAGCTAAAGAGGCTGTCACACCCATATGGGGGACATTGCTAATGTCAAAAACTATGGCACCACATTCTCCAATGGCATTATGTTCACGGGAGATAGCCTTGGCAACTCCAAAAATCATTGGACCACTTAATTGGAATAGCAAAACGCGACCATTCCCTTCATCAAGCCAGCGTTTTTCATCGGCATTCAAATGGATAGCGTCATCTGCATCGGTAATAGCTTTAACAGATTCTGAGCGCAACTGGCTCATGCGATCAATTGTCAGAATGTTGGCGACAAAAACGCCTACACCCACAGCTACAATCAAGTCCACCAGAACGGTGAGCAGAATCACCCCATACATAATCAGGGCACCCTTAAGGGAAATCTTATGAGCTCGCTTTAAGAAGTCCCAATCAATAATGTCTATCCCCACTTTCAGGGCAATCCCTGCTAACACTGCCAGGGGAATGGTAGCTGCTAACTTCGCTGCCCCTAAAATCACAATTAGCAATACAAAAGCACGGGTCAAACCAGATAATGCTGTTCTGCCACCGGCTTGAATATTCACAACCGTTCCCATGGTGGCTCCAGCACCGGCAATACCCCCAAACAAGCCAGACATTAAGTTGCCTAACCCTTGCCCAATTAACTCTTTATTGGAATTATGCTCTGTACGGGTTAAACTATCTGCAACTACTGATGTTAGTAGAGCATCAATACAACCCAACATACCCAGCACAGCCGCATCTACAAACATCAGCCGAAGTTGACTAACCTCAAAGGTTGGCAACTGCATGGTGGGTAAGCTGGCGGAAATTTCTCCAATTCGCCGAATTTCTACCCCTTGGAATAATACTAAGGACAAAACTGTACCGGCAATCAGTGCAATCAACTGGGGAGGTACAATCCGCTTGAACTTCGAGGGCATGAACCAAATGATTGCCACTGTGATTGCTGCTAACAATGTTTCTATTGGTTGAATGTTAGCCAGCAGTTCTGGTATGGCTTGGAGTGTGCCGATGACCCCTCCCTTAGGACTAGCTTGCCCTAAAAATGGGGCAAGTTGCAAAATTGCCAGAATTATACCGATACCAGACATAAAGCCCGAAATTACGGTATATGGCATCATTGTGATATATTTACCGAGGCGCAATGCTCCAAAAATAATTTGAAAAATTCCGGCCATCATGACAACGGTAAATGCCATAGCCATACCATTATCTGGATTGCTGGCTGTTAAATTGGCAATGACAGCCGTCATAATTACCGTCATTGGACCAGTTGGCTCGGAAATCAAGGTGGGTGTACCACCAAATAAAGCTGCAAAAAATCCGACTAAAACCGCTCCCCATAAACCGGCTGCCGCACCAGCACCGGAGGCAACACCGAAGGCTAGGGCCATCGGCAAGGCAATAACAGCTGCGGTAACACCCCCGAAAATGTCACCGCGTAAGTTGCGAAAATGAATCTTATTGGTAAGTTGCATGGGTAGAACACCTACCTAGTTGAGTTAATTAATTGAGTATCAAATTTAACAGAATGAATGTAGAATACACAAATCTGCATCAAATCACTCTGTTCTATAGATGTAAAATAAGAATTTACATCCAGTTCTCCTGGGATTTGCAGTGAATTCGCCTATTTCCAGACAAATGCAATACATAGATTTTTATCTATGTAAATTATATATTGTATAGATGAACGTCTTTGAACCAATATTATCATGGTTCTTGAACAAACTATTAAAATTTCTTAAAAATATTTCTTATAATTAGGTATAGTTTTTACTTATAGAGATAGCGTCGTAGCTGTGATTTTCATTATGCGATCGCTTCAGCAGTTAGTCTACCATTATAGTATGGCGTTGAGCATATCTGTATCTACAGTTTTGTGTGGTGAATAGTTAATTGGCTACAACAAAATTAGTTGACTAATGCGTTTTAAGACACTTAGGACCTGTTGAAATTCCGTATCCTGTTCAATTGATAATGCATAGGACCGAGCATATTTTGGCTTTTCTTGCTGAACTAACTTGACAAAAACAAACTCTCTTCCGTTGAGAAGTAATCCAAAAGTTGGTTGTTCAATATTGGGAGTATCCAGCATATAAGCAAGTGCTTGGGGTAATGCAGTTAAGACATCAAACTTAGTGCTTTTAGATTCAATAACTAGTATCCAAAGACGTTTTTGAATTACTAAAACATCAATATTACCTTTGAGGATGATGCTGTCATCTACAGCAGAAATCTCAGTAGATTTTTCAGTTTCAATCTCAAATGGTGGTTGATAAAAACCTGCTAAATCTAGCAATGGAGACAGCACTACCATCTTCACTGCTTCCTCTGACATTGGACGATGTTGAGTTAAATTTAAATAGTTGCTTTTAATTCGTTCTAGGGATAAATTTTCTGCATCACTCAACGATGGTAAATCATTTGTCCATTCTGCAAAAAAATCAGCATTTGTAACCAATTGTAAACCAAATTTTTCTTTTAGTTCGTAAAGACTGATATCCCGCGCTTGTATTGTTCGCACCATAACTAATTGGGGAATAATCAATACATCAGTATTATATATCATAGGGGAATTTAGAATTTAGAATTATTAGCCCTTGGAATAATTTGGGCTTGGTTTTTTCCTCCCCCTGCCCCCCAAAGAGGGTGATACCCCTGATTCGCCAGTGGTATCCTGTGAGAAGTCGGGGATCTGAATAGTACAAGTCGGCGGAAATACAGCAACGGTTTATAAAACGTCAAAGCTAGAGAACGCAATACTTTTGACTTTTGACTGACCCGTAGCGGTAATAGTCTTAAAAATTCTCTAATTTCTCCCCACGAATCGCATAATCCAACAACTCCATCGGATGCATAATTTCTATTTTCTTCCCTTGCAAATGCTTGCCAATCTGCAAACTACAACCAGGATTGGGAGAAGCAATCAAATCCGCACCAGTATTTAACAAGTTCCGTGCTTTCTGTTTGCCTAACTCTTCAGCAACTTCCGGTTGCAACATATTATAAACCCCCGCACTACCACAACAAATTGCTGCATCCAAGGGTTCTTTTAAATTCACCCCGGGAATTTGTTTTAATAACTGACGGGGTTGCACACTAATCTTTTGTCCGTGCAATAAATGACAAGCATCTTGATAAACTAAATTCAATGGTTTATCAGCTAAGGGTGATAATTTTGCTGTTACCCCAACATCTACTAAAAATTCCTGTGCATCCCTAACTTTGGCTGCAAATGCTTTCGCCTTATCCCGATATTCTGGGTCATCTGCTAAAATATGACCGTATTCTTTCAAAGTATGACCACAGCCAGCTGCGTTGATAATCACATAATCAACACCAGTCCCTGCAAAACTATCAATCATCTGCCTGGCTAAGGCTTGTGCTTGTTCGGTTTGTCCCTGATGTTCTGGAAGTGCCGCACAACAGCCTTGAGATTTGGGAATTACCACCTCACAACCATTATCTGTTAAAACTCTCACAGTAGCTTCATTTACAGGCGAGAAAAACAACCTTTGTACGCATCCTAAAATCACTCCCACCCGATAGCGTTTCTTCCCTTGTGCAGGAATTACATCTGGTAAATTACCTTGGAAGGATTGGAGGTTAATTTCTGGCAGAATTGATTCCATTGCTGCCAAGCGGGGAGATATATTGTTGAGTAATCCGGTAGCGCGAACAAATTTAGAGAAACCTAATTTTTGATAAATCAATAAGGGAAAGAGGAGCATTCTCAACCTATGGGGATAGGGGAAGAGGGAAAATATCAGTTTACGGATGATTGTATCTCCCCAACTGCGGGGATAATTGCGAGTTACTTGATGGCGGGTAGCAGCAATTAATTTGTCATATTCCACCCCAGAGGGGCAAGTGGTGACGCAAGCCAGACAACCCAAACAGGAATCAAAATGTTGTACTGTGGCTTGATTTAAAGCTATTTCTCCTTCGTTGATGGCATCCATTAAATAGATTCTGCCTCTGGGTGAATCCATTTCTTTGCCAATGACTCTATAGCTAGGACAGGTGGAAAGACAAAATCCACAGTGAACGCAACTATCAATTAATTTGGGATCTGGTGGATGGTTATTATCAAAGCCTTGGAGATTTTTTATACTAGCTGTTTGATTAACCTTATTATCTGAAGTTTTCATGGTTATTTTAATGCTTTGAAACACATATCTTGCATATTATCAATCTGGGTAAGGTGGGCATAGGTGGGTTACAAAAAATTTTGCGATGCAAGGAAGATACTTTTAAACCTAAATTCCACTGACAAAACGCCCAGGGCTGAAAATATTTTTACTGTCAAATTGCTGTTTTATTCCCTGCATTAAGGATAAAGCATTGCCGGTGTAGCCCCAAATATCTATTTTCTCTTTTACATGGGTTGGTGCTGAGAGAATACTTAAGAAACCTCCTTGATTTTCACAGATAGTTCGCATATCTAATACACCTTGTTCATTCTCAAACCGCAACATACCCAAACCACTAGCAATGTGAATCATCCCCATTTCTCCTTGGGTTAAAACCTTTGTTACCGCAGTGGGTAATACTCCTATTTTGCAGGTAATTGCAGACTCTTGAGCCATATTATGGATTGATTCTCGCAATCTTTGCCATAAGTTTGCTTCGTCTGAGCCTGTATGAATTTGACTATTTAAACCTAATTTTTCCCCTAGATTCAATAATTGTTTTGATTGTTCGCTAACACTTTCAGGGATTGTTTGAAAACGCACCATTAAACCTAATCCCTTACCTACATCTAAACTAGATACTAACTGCTCGGAGATTAAATCAGCTTGGGTGGGAGTCAGGGCTGAACTACGGAGAATATGGGCTGCTTGGGAGATGGCTGCTACATCGCCGGTTAAGACTATGGTTTGGGAGGCTGGGGGGATAGGATAAAGACGAAATGTAACTTGAGCGATCGCTCCTAATGTACCATAAGAACCAGTAAATAGTTTCATCAAATCGTAGCCGGCAACATTTTTGACTACCCTCCCCCCGGCTTTGACTATTTCTCCGTCGCTGCGAATGAAGGTAATACCTAGTATTTGGTCCCGTACACTGCCGTAACGTTGCCTTAGGGAACCAGTGTCAGCGGTAGCAATTACACCGCCAATGGTGGCATTATCTGGGTATGTAGGGTCAAGGGCAAGAAATTGGTTATCTTCAGCTAAAATCTGTTGCAGTTCTGCAAATTTCATCCCTGCTTCCACGGTAACAGTCAAATCACCCACGGCATGATCGATAATTTGATTCAGGCGTGTTGTACTAATTACCACATCCACCCCTGGGGCTAAACCACCCCAGTGGAGTTTACTCCCCCTACCACAAATTAAAACCCGCCATTGGTTGCGGTAAGCTTCTGTAACAACTACGCTTAGTTCTGCTTGAGTGCGGGGGTAGACAATACAATTGGGTGTCATTCCTGGCGATACTGCACCTACAATAGCTGTTTGCATACTGGGTGTGATATTCTCCCAGTCAACAGCGTTGTCTTCCCCAACTATGGATACCATATAAGATGCGATCGCTTTCATCAGTTTAATTATTGATTCCCCATATAACAATTTACTGGTTTATTTGACAGGATTATCATCTGTGGCTCATAAATTCTTATGCCACATGAATTGGTATGATGTCTTACAAGCTTAGACCTTAGAGGCAAAGCTGTGAATGACTTAGTTTTTGGCGTTGCACAATAGAGGGATGAAGTAATGAACCGCAAAGACGCAAAGGACGCTAAGAAAGGATTTTCTGATAGAAAGATAAAAGAAAATCATCCCATCCCGCAAATATGCAACGCCTAGTTTTTTTGCCTGCTCATCAGCTAGCACAAATGATCCGCCAGCGCACTGTTTCATCTGTGGAAGTGCTAGAAGCCTATCTGACACAAATTGCGGCTCATAACTCCAAGCTCAATGCCATTTGTACTTTAGATACAGAACGCGCCCTTGAACTGGCTCAACAGGCGGATGTAGCCTTAGCACGAGGTGAAAACTGGGGTATTTTACATGGAGTACCCATCACCATTAAAGATGTGTTGTCAACAGAGGGATTACTTACCACCGCTGGTTATAAACCCCTGGAAAATTATGTTCCCAAGCAAGATGCAACGGTGGTGGCGCGTTTGCGGGGTGCGGGGGCGGTGATTATGGGAAAAACCAATTTGGCGGAATTAGCAGGAGATTGGCAAGGTATAAATAGTCTATTTCCCCGCGTCAATAATCCGTGGAATCTCGGTCGTACTCCTGGAGGTAGCTCTAGCGGTAGTGCAGCTGCTGTAGCAGCTGGTTTATCCCCCTTAGATTTGGGTGATGATATTGCCGGTTCAGTGCGTCAGCCTGCCCATTTTTGTGGTATCTTTAGTTTAAAACCAAGCGATCGCCGCATACCCACAACGGGACATATACCGGAAGTCCCAGGAATGCCCAAGTGTATCCGTCAAATGCTGACAATTGGTCCGATGGCGCGTTCTGTGGCAGATTTACGGCTGTGTTTACAACTGATTGCTGGAGCAGACCGCCGTCAACCAGATATTCCACCAGTGTCCCTTGACACACCAATTTATAAAAGTTGGGAGAATATACGGATTGCTTGGACAGATGAATTTCCCCCCTTTTCAGTAGCTTCAGAAATAAAATCTGCAATTGGAGGGGTTGCAGGTGCGATCGCAAATGTGGTAGGTCAAGTGGAACGGTGGGTTCCTCAATTTGATTTTGTGGCTGCTTGGCAAGTATACTGCGCTGTAGTATCCTACAACATGATTTATTCACAACCAATAAATATTGCTGCGGTACGGAAAACCATACCCTTTCTGTGGCGTGAAGCCACCCAAGGAGATCCCTGGCTGAGAAAACTGGTGAATTTTCCTGGTACTATTTTCTCCGTATCCTTAAATCAAAACTTGAAAGGCTATTTTGCAGCTTTAACAGAACGAGATTTCCTGATTGCCCAAATGGATGTAGCCTTAGAACCGTGGGATGCACTATTATGTCCCGTGGCTATGACTCCTGCATTTACCCATCGTCTCATGGGAACACCCGTAGATGTGGAAGGGAAAAAAATCCCTTATACTATGGCATCCGGAGCTTACACCATTCCCTTTGCCCTCACCGGACATCCTGTGGTAGTTATCCCCATAGGGCAAACTGAAAATGGCTTACCCATAGGTATGCAAATTGTAGGTCACAGATGGGGAGAAATGGAACTATTAGCCATAGCAGAACAATTAAGTCAAATTATTGGTGGTTTTCAACCTCCATCTGGTTATTAAAAGAATGTAGAATTTAGAATTTAGAATGAGCGAATTGTGTTTTACAACAGGGATTTTAACCCGACGCAAAACGTGCTGCTTGTAGAAGTAGGGGAATTTAACCTCCAAAGTTGGTTAATCCCTTCGGTGGTGTAAGATTACCTATCTTCTACACCTCTCTATCCTCTGTGTTTTCTGCGCCTGGAACGGTTTTGTCATTAGTAATCTTTGGGTGGGATAGGAGTAAGCCTATTGCTTCCCTAATTTACCACTCAGACAACCATTATTAGAAAAGACATCAGGAGGCTTTGCCAATGTATAAACCTGGGTTTCCTCTGCGATGGCTTGACGCACATATAGGGGTAATTGGAGTAAGCCTAGTAATGCAGAACCATCCAACATTTTGAAACCACCCTTGGTCTTTTCTTTTAACAGTAAATCAATGGTATCTGGATTTGGTCGATTGTTAATTTTCTGTTCCGAACACAGCACAAAACCCCACGGCATAGTATAACTAGGGATCTGACTACAATATGATTGACAATGGGGAAATACTGTCTGCAAAGTCCTTACCAAGCGGGTGTGATATTGCAATAATGGTGGGGATATAGGACCAGCTTGAACAGCTAAAAATCCTTGAGGAGAAAGGATTTGATGAATTTTTTCAAAGTATTCCTTGGTAAACAGTTTTAATGCTGGTCCTATATCCCCACCATTATTGCAATATCACACCCGCTTGGTAAGGACTTTGCAGACAGTATTTCCCCATTGTCAATCTTATAGTAGTCAGATACCTAGCTATACCATGCCGTGGGGTTTTGTGCTGTGTTCAGAACAGAAAATTAACAATCGACCAAATCCAGATACCATTGATTTACTGTTAAAAGAAAAGACCAAGGGTGGTTTCAAAATGTTGGATGGT
>JASJCJ010000295.1 GCA_030066045.1 Calothrix sp. MO_167.B12 | reverse complement strand
ATGCTACTTTTTAGCTAGTTATTAATAGTAAACACCTCAAAGCCTTATTGTTGCGTACAAACTAACTACCTTTGCGGTTTGGCGATCGCAGTTAAAAAGGTAGTGATAGTAAGACTTTGGTTGTTTCCGGAGATGTCTATTATTTCCAACGAGACATCCAGAGCAACCGCAAACTGGTAGAAATACAAAGCCTGATTTTGAAAATAAGGGATTTGTGAATATTTATTATTTTCCGAGTCGTGAAAGTGATGCATTGCGAATTAAGCTTGCTCTTGAAAAGAAAGATTTTATAGTGAATCTTTATCAAGCTGGAGATGACTTAAAAACGGCAGAGAATAAACCAAGCTATATAAAGTATAAAGATTTTGGCTTCATGACTGAAGTAAAGATTGCAATAGAAAATTTGTTAGAGCAGCAATTTAATGTAAGCGAATCTCAAAAGAATTGGTCTAGCAATACTGTGCTTGTAATCCTTACCAGTCGTTCAAATGATGCTTAAATAAGGTGAGTCTGTTGTTCTAAGTCTGTAAACTTAAGTGTAGTTTGGTTGTGGTAATTGTGCAAGGGCAAGTCAAGCTGAAACCATAGGCACCTGACAAGCAAAACAGCATAATAAACACAAATTTTCATCACTTAACAATCCCTAACTCCTCAATCTCCTCCCCATCCCATTCAATATCTCGTGTTGTCACCTCTTGCAAAGTTTGCTTAGTTTGCCAACTCATTTGTAAAAATTGCCATAGTACTACCCAGAGATGAAAAAAAGGTATGGGATCATCAATCCGAAAAATCACATCTTTTGTTTTTATAAATATTTTCCACCATTCCCATAATCTGCCAGAAATAATAGCAGATGGCAAACCATAAATAATCATTGCCATCGTAATCATGGCACGTTTATTTAATTGGGGTTGAATAATATCTTGGTTAGTATTAAAAAATGCTTTTTCCAAACAATCTTCTGGTTTAAAAAGATGGATAGCACTAATTCCCCTGGGGTTACATTCCAAAGGATATAAAACACCATCATCTGTGAGGATGAAATCAAAAGATATTTGTCCGGTAAAATTTTCTGCGGCAACAAAAGTTTTCACCCAATGCAAAATTACTGGACAATCTACAGCCTGAAAATAAATACAAGAACCCTTTCCCGCAGTAAATATAGTCGGGTATACTGCATGGGCTTTTATCTGTCCTTGATGAGCAATACTATAACTACAATAATGCTTCCCCCTAATAAATTCCTGAGCTACCCAAGTTTTATGGGGATGAATTTCTAACTCAGGTATATGGCTAATTGGTTTAGTTAAAAAATGGACGTGATTAGCAAAGCGAGAATAAACTGGTTTGAGGACAATTTTATCTATAGTTGCAGACTCAAGAAAATTATTTAAATCTGCTTGGGATTCTAGCAACCAAGTTTGGGGTATAGTTAAACCAAGTTGTTTTACTCGACAGATAAACTCCCATTTATTATGTAATGGTTGTAATTTCTCCAAAGGCTCAGTAAAAACTTGGCAATAAGGCGTTAACCTATCTAACCCATAGGCAATATAAAATATATCCTCACAGGTAGGAATGAGAAAATTGATATTTTCTTGCTGAATAATCTCAATTAACCCATTAATATAACCAGGGTAATTTTGCCGGGGTGGGGGAACCACAAAATTTTTCACCACAAAGCGCGAATAGCTACACAAATGATGGGGTAAGCTATCCACCACAAAAATATGATAACCAGCAGCAGATAACAGCCTTGCCAACTCTAAAGTAATAGGGGCACGTCCACTGCTGATTAAAATATTAATACTCAAGTACTATGCCTCCCACGGAAAACCCCGCAGATGTACCGAGAAGGAGAATGCGATCGCCCCTACTAATCTTACCCTGTACAATAGCTTCATGGAGTGCCATCGGTACGGAAGCTGCAATGGTATTACCATGGTTGTGAGCAATTACCATTACCTTTTCTGGAGTCAGATGTAATTGTTTGCTCATCAGCCGCATTGCCATCAAACTGGCTTGATGGGGAATTACCATTTTGATATCTGTCAAGTGTAATTCACAAGACTTTAATAATCGCTGCATAAAATCTGGTAAAACTGCCGCACTCAAGCGATAAACGGCTCTACCATCCATCCTAAACTGAAAATACTGGGGATGCTCTCCATATTCCTGGGGATGATATTTATTACCCGCACCCCTACACTCGGTTAAATGCGCCCCTTTACTATAGGTTTCCATATTGGCGGCGAGAATATGGGAATTTTCATTCACCCCAGTTGGAGTCACAATTACCGCCGCCGCACCATCACCAAATAGGGTACAACTTTCCTTATCTTCCCAATTCAAGCCATTGGTAGCGATTTCACTAGCAACTAATAGAATACGTTGGTATCTGTTGGCACAAATTAAGTAAGATGCCATATCTAAACCAACAATAAAACTCAGACAACTAGAGTTAATATCAAAAGCCGGAATCCCCGAATCACCACCACCTAGTTGTTTTTGAATCAACGCCGCTGTACAGGGAATACCTTGCTCTGGAACCGCACTGGTAGCAATTATGCAGTCAATGTTTCCCAAACATAAACCAGCAACTTCTAGGGCATTTTGAGCAGCTATTGCACCCATATATGATGCAGTTTCATCCTCCACAAAATGACGCACCATTACCCCAGATTTTTTCTCAATCCAGCTTTCTGATATTCCCAGGCGCGAACCCAATTCTTTTGCTGTCACCCGTTGCTTGGGTAGATATTTACCTGTAGATAGAATTTTTACTTTTCGCCTTTCCACCCCAATTACCCCCCAGTATTTATTTGTTGGAGTTTTCTAAGAGCGTAGCTGTGCGATCATAGCAGCAGGGTCCCAGTAAGCACGGGTAGTTTGGATCTTACCAGCATCATTGATTTCAAATACGGTAATCCCTTCAAATGTTACAGACTTGCCAGTTTTACTGACTCCTTGCATTGTCCATTTTACAGCAGCTTCATTACCCCCAATAAATATATGTTCGGTGGTGGGTTCTAGTTTTTCGTAGGTGGCTTGCAAAAGTCCGATAAAATCTCGAAATCCCTCATGGATTTTTGTCGGTGGTTCACCAACAGGATCGTAGCTGAGAGCATCTGGGGCAAAGTTTTCTACCCACCCCTCTGGATTCATGGCAGACATATTCGTAAAATATGATGCAATAATGTTAGCGATCGCTTCTTGTGTCATAGGATTTTAGATTTGAGATTTGAGATTATTCTAGGCATAAGTCCTGCTGTAGGTCTATTCATCTATCGAGAACGGCAATATTAAGGGGAAGAGAATTTATAACCAGTTTTTTCACTAGCTGCATAGGATGCTTCTATCAATGGTGCTGCCATCTTTTTCATCATTTGCACCAATTCAGCACTGGCTTTTTCTGGGGAACCCACTCCAAAGGGTGGTGCGGGATTATATTCCAGCAGTAACTCGATAAACTTGGCAGTATCTTCACCGCAAAGTATAGCCACAACCTGGAGAGCAAAATCAATCCCCGCAGTTACCCCACCTCCTGTGATCCGATTACGATCACTAACTACTCTTTCTGTACTGACTTGTGCACCCATCAATTGTAGTTGTTCCCGAAATGCCCAGTGGGAAGTTGCTTTATAACCCCGCAATAATCCCGCAGCGCCTAAAATTAGGGAGCCTGTGCAAACGGCGGTAATATATTTAGCTGTCTGGGCTTGTGATTGCAAAAATGTCAGCATTTGCTCATCCTGCATCATTTCCACTGTACCAAACCCCCCACCGGGTACGCATAACACATCTAATTGAGGACATTCAGCAAAGGTGGTATTAGGTAAAATAGTTAACCCACCACTACTGACTACAGGCTCCAAGGATTTCCATAATAGTAATACTTGAGCATTAGGAATTTGGGAAAAAACTTGATGTGGTCCAGTAATATCTAGATGGAACATATCAGGATAAATAACTAGACCGATAGTGTATTTTTGTGGTTCACTCATCTTAAAAATTTCAGAAGATATATCAACTTCAGCTATTCTAGAAAAAAATATCCGACGTTAAAACTACCCAGTTGAGTACATTTTTGTCATGTCCCCAGGTTTAAAAGCATTAATTGAACAAATCGGTTGTGCTCATAACGAACAAGAACTTCGCTTCAGTTATATGGATGCAGGGGGAGAATTATTTGCTTGTCAACATTGGGGTATTTCTTTACTGGAAAGTCATGCTCAACCAGCTACCATTGATATTCAAGGATTACCAGATAGTTTTATTGATTACTATGAGAACATCGGCATATTCATAGATCCTGTGATGGACTATGTATGGGAGAACCATGTACCTACCCACGAACAAGTAATTTTTACCGAAGATACCTGGAAACAAAGTCAGTTGTACCAAAGCGGTTGTGGTAGAAAATATGACCACGAACATATTATGACTGGTCCAATTGTTGGTAATGGTAAAATCATTGGTATCCTTAATTTTGCCCGCACCAGAAATACTCCAGCATTTAATACCCAGGATTTAATGCGCCTGAGTGCAATTTGCAATCATATTTCTGCAAAACTAGCCTATTTGCGATCGCACTCAAATATTGTTCTCCCAATAACTAGCTTAACCCCACGGGAATTAGAAATTGCACAATTGGTGACCCATGGTTTAACTAATGGAGAAATAGCTGTTACCCTATGGATTAGTCAAAACACAGTTAAACAAACTTTGAAACGAATTTTTCGCAAACTAAATGTATCTACACGCACGGAGATGGTAGTAAAGTTAATATCATCTCGCTGAAAATTATTTAGATTTTTACATTTTTGAAAATAACTGTAGCAATTCAGTTTGATAATTAGAGAATAAGTTTTCCATACAGTAAAACGTTTGTTGGGATTATCTTATTTATGGACTGGTTCTATTAATGGTATCAAATTACAAATTTGATATCATTAGAATATCCCTCTCCTTAATAAGGAGAGGGAAAGATTTTTACGCAGTAAAAAGCGAGGGTGAGGTTAAATTATAGATTTATTTGCATCTTATTGAATTGACCTCCCTAACTATCAACTATCAGTTGTCAACCGTCAACCAAATCTCTTAACAATAGATTTTATTTTTGTTTTCAACCCACTATCTATCTTATTACCCAATAGCTTATTTGCTACTTTGATATACTTTTGCTGTTGCTGTCGTTCCCAACGGTCAAATTGTGGATGGTAAACTTCGTTGAAAAAGCGTTGATGTTCGGGGGTTAGTCCTTCGATTACCTCTGGAGCAAAGGTTGGTTTGTGATGGCGGACATTAATATGGTTGTAAGCACAGAAAATGGCAACACGGGGGTTATTTGGATTTTGCCAGAAGTCTGCGGAATGACGTACAGCCTCGGAGAAAATTACTAGGGAACCAGGAGGACAACTATAACTTTCCCAAATTCCTGAATCCTTGCTATCAAGGCTAGGTACGGAGCCATTACGAATGTTGTAATTAGCTTTATGGCTACCGGGGACAAAACAAGTTCCTCCTTTCCCTTCCAGGACTTCCTCCAATTCCCAAACTACCCTAGTCATACCAGCATACATACGTCCATCGTAGAAATTGTATGCATAGTTGGGATTGGTAGTACGTCCACCTGCATGGGGACTCCATTCACCTTCACCTTTTTCACGATAGCTGAGGAAGGTACTTTCTAAGCGGATTTTGTCTACATTACTATCAATTACATCCTGCAACACATCCATGACTTCTGGATGATCAATTAGCCTTTCAAAAGTTCCCCCTGGTAAAGAACGTTGGTGGGGAGGTAGGGACTCTGGTTCATTCTTTTGGCGCAGGACAAATTCTTTTAGTTCCTTAACTTCACTTGCTGAAAGGACAGCGGGCTTGATAATATAACCTTTGAGATCAAAAATAATGCGATCGCGTTGGTTCACTTCACACTCTCTCCCTAGAAAAACAGTTACTTGAGATTGGGTATCTCTATACTACAAAAACATCTATGGATTTTCACTGAGATTTTTGGGGTCTAAATATGAGATAGGTTCCTCCTAAGCCTTCAACAATGGTACGAGTATTGACTGTCATCATTTTTTGGTAAGTATCTGCTTCTGTTCCTGGGGTGCTGAGTGCATCGCTGTATAATTTTCTGGCAGAAATTTTGACCCCTGCTTGTTGAGCGACGGTATTAATTGATTGAGGTTCAATGGTAGCTTCGGGGAAAATTGTTGGTACTCTAGCTTTTTTCAGACCTTTCACTAGTGCTTGTAACCGTCCAGAGGAAGGTTTTGTCGCGGTAGTAATGTTATTCACAGAACCCGATACAGAAAAACCATAAGCCTTGGCATAATAAGCCATAGAATTGTGGGCAGTAATTAACTGACGCTGGCCTTCGGGGATACTAGCAATTCGTAATTTAATCCATTGATCTACTTGAGCTAATTCTGTTTTTAATACTGTAGTATTTGTTTTATATAAATTTGCATTTTGGGGAAATACTTGACCCAAGAAACTATTAATTACATCTGCCATTTTCATGCCATGTTTAATATTATGCCAAACGTGGGGGTCGGCTTGCTTTTGGCGATTTATCCTGACATATAATGGTTTTTTAACAGCAAATTGAGCAACAGCTACTTTAGGGGCACGATTTTGAGTGGATTTAATTGCTTTGATCAGATTTGGTTCTAAGTTATAGCCATTATAAAAAATTAATTTAGCTTGATTAATGGCTTGTTGATCTGTGGTTTTGACTTGATAAATATGGGGATCGGTGTTAGGGGGTATTAAGCAAGTCAGATTAATTGTTTGACCGGCAATTTTATCTGCTAAGTCGCAAATAATACTAGTAGTTGCAACTACTTGGGGTAAACTATTCTTGGCTGGTGAAGTGTTGGTTGTGGTGACAGAAACAAAACCAGATGGATTGCGAATATTATTACAGCTTATTAATCCCCAGCTAAGGATAAATAGGGTCAGATATAAGCTGTGAGTTAAACGTAATTTATTTGACATGAAATTGAAAAGTGAGTAGGGAATAGAAAATATATTGTCCCTACCAATATTAATAATTAATTTTATATAGGAATCTGGTTTGATTTATGAAATCATTCGTGACGATAGGGAACTCTTAACAGGGAATAGGGAACAGAAAGTGTACGCTCGTTTTGTCAAAAATCAAATATGAGTCCTGATAGGGTTAGTTCTCAAGTGAGAGCATATTGAATGACTGCAAACGGCAAAATATCAAAGCTCCTCTTTTGTCCCTTGCCTGCTGCCTTCTATCCTTTGCTATAACAGACTGGCAAGTGGTAGTTTCCCTTGCATCTGTAATTGTGCTTGAACGCAATTAGAGCAATTACAACCTACTCCATCGAGAAGGGGGTGAGACTTGTGAGAGAAA
The DNA here is from genome assembly GCA_030066045.1 of Calothrix sp. MO_167.B12. Classification (GTDB taxonomy): domain Bacteria; phylum Cyanobacteriota; class Cyanobacteriia; order Cyanobacteriales; family Nostocaceae; genus Calothrix_A. The sequence continues at coordinate 802 of JASJCJ010000295.1, read as the reverse complement.
CTGGGGATAATCCCATCAACAATCCCTGGGTTGGATACTAAGGTAATTTGTTGGCGAGCATCGTATGTCAACTTCAGGGTTGCAGCTTGGGCTGGATTGGTAAATAGCAACAGGTAAGTCAATGCTAAGGGTAATGCCAGAAAAATGAGTTTGATAATTTTCATTATTGGTAAAAACTCTATTGCAGTTCAGGATAGCTAATTATTACAGATTAGTCACCAGCAACAATAGTTCCTTGTGTTTGGGGAACTTGGGATAGATTGCCGCTGGTTACGGGAGATATTCAGTATATTATTTATAATGCGATCGCTCAACAATGTCGAGAGTTAAAATGTATATTAATTGCTATTGGTGGGGTTGCGGATCATGTACATATTCTTGCAGGTTATCCGCCTCGTTTAACAGTATCTGAATTAATTGGAAAAGCTAAAGGTAGTTCTTCCTATTTGATTACCCATGAAGTTAAACCTGGTAGCTTTTTTAAATGGCAAGGTGGTTATGGTGCATTTACTGTTATTCATCACCATGTTGACCAAGTAGCTAATTATATTAGAAATCAGGTTCAACATCACAGTCAAAAAATGCTGGTTAACGAGTGGGAGATGTAAATGAAGTGACGTAATTAATTCATAACTTTATACCAAGGCATAAATAAACCGCCAGTTTTTTAGTTATTGGGTAAACCAAAAGTCTTTCTGAGAGGGAGAAATGCCCGCCCACGGTTGTTGCCAAGAGTGGCAGTTCATTTATGCCTTGGTGTACTAGCTACTAGGGCTATTTTTTACTTAATGTAATCCATAGA
>JASJCJ010000294.1 GCA_030066045.1 Calothrix sp. MO_167.B12 | reverse complement strand
AGACCCCAATATTGAGGTAAAATGCGGTGTAGATTTTCTGACCGCATTCTTGCCGCTATGTGATGCTGCAAAAATATTTGAACTTAGCAATAAGACTTATTTTACATTTATTCAGCAGACCCTACATAAGCTAGAAAAGAGTAAAAGTTTCTCAAATAAGGGATTTCCCTTTGAACCAGCTTATTTCACCGACGCAACCAATCTTTGATTTCATTGGCTAACCAAATACATTCCATTGCACTTAAGCCTACACCAAATGAGTAACGCTGTTCATCGGTTTGAATTGTTACCATTTCTTTTTGTTCTTTGACACTATTCATCTGAAAGGAGCTTCTATTAGTGATGTACATCACACTCTGAAATACATCTTGAATGGAATCAGTGGCAGCCAATTGACGCTGACGGCAAAGGTTAAACAACCATAGTTCAACTGAAAAGTGTTCTGGAGTTATATGTACGCGTTGGTGTCCAAAAGCATTTATTAACAATCCATCGATAAATCGGACAAATACCAAACACACTGGAATCAAGATAATTAAAGAGAATAGGGAAACTGATGCAAACAGCGCAGTAATCATCATTAATACCATTATTAGTCCGATAACAGCTATAATTAGCAGATTACCAGCAGAGCATATAATTTCTAACGCAGATTGCGATCGCATTGGTAGTTTAATTAATAAATTTTTGCGGTTTTTTTTCAGTTGCACCCGGCTGCCTACTGGCTGGCGAGTGGTGTGTAATAAACTGGGGGATAAAACACGATTGGCTTTGAGGGTTTCTAATGCTTCGCGAGCATTACTGATTCGTCTTTCTACCGATGGTTCGGTGATATCCTCCAACCAATCAGCAAAACTAGGTTTGATATTTACCAACTCCCGGAACTGAATTTGTAAGTCACGCACGGGTAATTCTGCTGGGGAGGTACCTGTAAGTAAATGAATCAAGGTTGTTCCCAAAGCATACAAATCTGAGGCAGGAACCGCTTTACCGCCAAACTGTTCCATCGGTGCATAACCATAGGTTCCAACTACGGTGAATGTAACTCCTTCCTTGGCAGCTTTATCTTGCACCGCGCCAAAATCTACTAAATAAATATTATTATCTTCCCCCCAGATTAAATTACTTGGTTTGATGTCTCGGTGCAGTACAGGGGGATTGAGTTCGTGTAAATGAATGAGAATATTGAGAATTTCAATCGCAACTTTCCTAACTTGTTTTTCTGTAAATCGCTTGCCCTGGGTTAACATCTCTTTCAAAGATGCTCCAGGAATGTATTCTTGCACCAAGCCAAACCAAAGATTGCGGTCATCTATGGAAAAATAATCGATATATTGAGGAATGCGGGGATGATTTAATTGCTTGAGGATTTGTACCTCTCTTTCAAAGAGTTTTAAATCTTCCCACTGTACTGTACCGCCAAAAGCCAGGAGTTTGACTACTACTTGCTGGCGTTGATCATTATTAGCCTGTAAATCTTTCGCCAGCCAAGTTTGGCGAATCCCATTATCACCCAGTTGGCGTTGTAATTGGTAACGATTTTGTAATATTTGCTCTGCTTCTAGCATGTTGTATTGCTATCCTCACCAGCCTAACTCCTCTAATCTAGCTACAATTTTTGATTGAGTCATTCAAGACGATTATATTGCTAAGTTTTTTAAAGAAGGCCGCGAGAGCTGGAGGCGGGAGTGACAGGAAAATCCCACAACCAAGGATCTGAAAATGCTTTGTGACTAACTCCTCAAGGGCGCACGCAATGCGCCCCTACTGGGCACTTGTTAAATGTTTTCAGGTTAGTCCCACTCTGCGAGAAGCTACGCTTCGCGCGTCTACATGGATAATATTTTGTCCACAACCAAGGATGAAAATAATTCCCTCACTCTGGGCGGGGAAACCCCGCCCCTACTCAGAACTCCGAACTCCGAACTCCCTATTTTCAAGCTAGCCCCTTATAAACGTTTGTACACAACCAAACATGAAAATAATCCCTTCACTCTGGGCGGGGAAACCCCGCCCCTACTCCTGAACTCCTGAACTCCTGAACTCCTGAACTCCCTATTTTCAAGTTAGGAGGGAAGAGGGTGTCAAGAAGAGACGGGGAGACGGGGAGACGCACCAGACACCGATGTGGTGGGGGCTTGAACCACCCACCAATCGGGAGCCATCAAATCGCAGATTTTGATGGGGGACTCAAACCCTTGGGGCTTACCGCCCCAGACACGGGGCACCGGACACATCCCGCTCCGCGTCCCCGTGTCCCCGCTTAAGCGCGTCATCCGGTTGACTTGTTTGTTCCATTTATAGCCAGAGGATTTAATTCTAAATTCTGAATTCTTCATCTGTATCTTTTTTATCTCGCTATTGACTTTCTCAATGCATTTACTGTATGTTTCTGTACAAAAAAAATATTTATACAATCATTTATGCCTGTTTAATTTTGGGATAGAAATGTGTACGGCTTATCTAACACGCACGCCCTAGGGGTGAGTAAAAAGTCAAAATCCTTGTATTATCTGTCTTTGATCTTGTATAAATGGTTAGTTTATTTACGCCGATGTGTGCTAGTAAATTCAGAAACCAAACTGGGTTTCCATATATTGCAATATAGTTCACTTCAGGCTAAACACTAAAACTGACGTAGGTTGGTTTGCGTTCCTTAACCCAAGGTTATCAAAGGTTTGTTGAGTTTCCCTATGGATCAACCCAACCTACCATTCTGATTCACTGAACCGTATTGCTATTGGGTAACTATTTAGATTGTTTAAATCACGAAAATCGTAGATAAATTTGTGCTAACTGAAAAATAATGCTGCATCTCCGAACGTCAAAATCGCAATTAATGTCAAAAATTTCACAAAAATTCAAATCTCCAATAGTTATATTTTTTACGGTTCTCATAGGGATTCTCCTGATATCTGTACCACCAGCCTTTACTAAACAGCCAGTGGTTCTCAATTTGCTGATGACAGCACCGGATGCTCAAACTTGGAAGCAAACAGTAGTCAAGGACTTTGAGGCAAAAAATCCTGGTATTCGTGTGAATGTGATTGAAGGACCTAATGCCACAAATTTAATTGAAGATATGTACACCTCCGCCTTTGTTTTGGGTGATTCTCCATATGACTTGGTGAATATGGATGTAATTTGGACACCCAAATTTGCGGCTGCGGGTTGGTTAATGGATTTGAGCGATCGCATGACCAAGGAGCAACTATCCGTATTTTCACCGAAAGATGTGGATGGGGGACGTTACGAAGGTAAGTTGTATCGAATTCCCATGCGTTCTGACGTAGGAATGCTTTATTACCGCAAAGATTTACTCCAGTCAGCTGGATTTAATCCCCCAGAAACTTTTGCAGATTTGCTGAAAATGTCCAAAGCCTTGAAGGAGAAAGGCAAAGTAAACTGGGGTTATTTGTGGCAAGGCAAACAATATGAAGGATTAGCCGCAATGTTTGTCGAAGTATTGCAAGGTTTTGGCGGATATTGGGTAAATCCCGATACCTTAGAAGTTGGTTTAGACCAACCCGAAAGTATAAAAGCGATCGCTTTTCTCCAAGAAACCATCAAAGAGGGAATTGCACCGGCAGGGGTAACAACCTATCAGGAAGAAGAAACCAGACGCATATTTCAAAACGGAGAAGCAGCATTTGTCCGCAACTGGCCCTATGCATGGCCCCTAGGCAACGCCGATGACTCCCCGGTGAAAGGGAAAATAGCAATTAAACCGATGGTGGGTACTCCTGGTCAAAATGGCGGCGCTTGTTTAGGGGGTTGGGGTTTAGGAATTGCCAAAAACTCCAAACATCCAGAAGAAGCCTGGAAAGCAATTCAATACTTTACCAGTGAAGCAGCACAGCGCAAATTTATTTTACAAGCAGGGTTTGTTCCCAGTCGGCGCTCCCTATTTACAGATCCTCAAATCGTCGCCAAATACCCCCATTATCCAGAATTATTACGAGTCGTGGATCAAGCCGTTTTGCGTCCACCCATTGCTCAATACGCCCAAGCCTCAGATATTTTGCAGCGTTATTTGAGTTCCGCCCTCACCAATCGCATGACCCCAGAAAAAGCCATGAAAGCAGCAGCAGCAGAAACCAGGCGACTACTGAAAACCTAAGTAATTGTAAGGTGGGCATTGCCCACCCTACTGCCTGTGACTTAAACTCTTCCTCTCTGCGCCTGGAGCGCGACGGACACTTTGCTTATGCCGGGGAACCCGTCCACCGCAAGTGTCCTCCTCTGCGTGAGAAACACCCATATTTCCTACCTCCCAACCATGAAAACCCATGACCAAACTACAAACAATTAGAAGCCGAGAAATCAGGACAGCAGGGGTTTTCTTACTACCAGCATTGCTCTTACTGCTCTTCGTTTTCGCCTATCCCATTCTCCGTGCATTTTGGTTAAGTTTCTTTACTCAGAACCTGGGTACCAACCTACAACCCACATTTTCTGGCATAGATAATTACCTGAGGATGGCAGGGGATGGTCGTTTCTGGCATAGTTTATTGACAACATCCATATTTACTACTGCATCGGTATTTGTGGAACTATTGCTTGGACTAGGAATTGCCCTAATTTTAAATAAACCCTTTGCTGGACGGGGTGCAGTGCGAACCATTGCCATCTTGCCTTGGGCATTACCCACAGCCTTGATTGGTCTAGCTTGGGCGTGGATTTTTAACGATCAATTCGGTGTTGCTAACGATCTGTTACTGCGACTGGGAATCCTGGAACAAGGTAAAGTTATTAACTGGTTAGGGGAACCAACCTTAGCAATGATTGCAGTGGTATTTGCAGATGTGTGGAAAACTACACCATTTATCAGTATTCTCTTGTTAGCTGGCTTGCAATCAATTTCCCCCGATATGTATGAAGCTCACGCCATTGATGGTGCAACCCCTTGGCAAAGTTTCCGGCAAATCACCCTTCCCCTACTAATGCCGCAAATCCTGATTGCCATGCTATTTCGATTTGCCCAGGCATTTGGCATATTCGATCTAATTTCCGTTATGACTGGGGGTGGTCCCGGTGGTGCCACGGAGGTCATATCCCTGTACATTTACTCTACTATCATGCGCTACTTAGATTTTGGCTATGGTGCGGCATTAGTAGTAGTCACATTTACCCTCTTGGTGGTAGGAGTGGCTCTTGCCAGTTTCTTGCTGACTAAATTTAATAACAAAAACGCGGTGCCTAACTAGTACTTCACCACATTCGTTATGAGGATAAAACAATTGTAGTGGGAGCGTCTCGCTCCCTATTTCCAGCCAGGAAGCTTGCCGACTCCCTACTTTAAGTCAGCGGGCAAGATGCCCGCACTACAGACAGCAGCCCTTCAAAATTAATGGAAATTCATCACTCCTAACTCCTAACTCTAAGTAAACATGGTTACAATCCCAGACAAATTAACCGCAAATCCCCAACCACGAACTAAAGCCAAGAACCTAATCACAAACATATTAAAGTGGGCAGCGATCGCCTTTGTAGTAGTATTTTGTTTAGCACCTGTAATGTGGCAAGTACTGACATCATTTAAGGTGAATCAAGATATTTCTAAATTACCCACAATCTACTTTCCTACGAGGATTACCCTGGATCACTATCTGGAATTATTCGTCCGTCGCCCCTTCTGGCGGTACATTTTGAACAGTGCCCTGGTATCTTTTATTTCCACTGCTTTAGCCTTAGCGATGGGCGCGCCTGCCGCTTATGCCTTAGCTAGATTGCGCCCTTGGGGTAGTAAAGTCATCCTGGCAGGTATTTTAATGGTCACCTTATTCCCGGGAATTTTATTATTCTTGGGACTATTAGAAATTATCCAAAAATTACACCTGGGTAATAACTACTTGGCCTTGATTATTCCCTATGCTGCCATTAATTTACCATTAACAATTTTGGTGTTGCGGAGCTTTTTTGAACAACTACCAAAAGAATTAGAAGATTCAGCCAGGATGGATGGTTATAACACCTTGCAAATGCTAATTAAAATCCTCCTACCAATGACTGTCCCCGCATTAGTCACCACAGGTATTTTGACCTTTATTTTTGCATGGAATGAGTTTATTTTTGCCCTCACATTTATTACCCGTGATGAGATGAAAACCATTCCCGTGGCAGCAGCTCAACTCAGTGGGGCTTCCACTTTTGAAATACCCTATGGACCAATTGCAGCGGCAACTGTGGTGGGCACCTTTCCCCTAGTTTTATTAGTATTGTTCTTCCAACGTAAGATTGTTCAAGGCCTAACTGCCGGGGCTGTAAAGGGGTGAGGATAAATTATGAATTATTAATTAATAAACCGCATCTACCTTGAAACCTATAGTTTTTACTTACTAATTCCAATGGCGCGAAAGGATAATTTATTTTTTGGTATTCCCTGGAGAGAATACTCCAGTTTTCAAGATGGATGAGGTTTAATTCCTCACTCTTTCACTCCACTCTTTCACTCCGGGCGGGGAAACCCCGCCCCTACTCCTTCACTCCCTCACTCCTTCACTCTTTCACTCCTAATTCATCATGGCTAAACTTGAATTAAAGAACTTAAATAAAACCTATTCTTCTAAAGTTGTTCCTGTTAAAGATATTAGTTTAACTGTGAATGACAACGAATTTCTCACCTTACTAGGACCATCTGGTTGCGGCAAATCTACCACCCTACGGATGATAGCGGGCTTAGAAGAACCAACAAGGGGACAGATTACCCTGGGGGGTGAAGATATTACCTTTAGAAGACCAGGCGATCGTAATATGGCAATGGTATTCCAAAGTTATGCTCTTTACCCCCACATGAGTGTATATGAGAACTTAGCTTCGGGATTAAGACTGAAGAAAATACCTAGAATAGAAATCCAAAAGCGAGTTGCAGAAGTTGCCGAAATCCTCGGGCTAGAAGAATTATTCCAGCGCAAACCAGGTCAACTATCAGGAGGACAAAGACAACGGGTAGCAGTTGGACGAGCCTTGGTACGTCATGCCCAAGTATACTTATTAGATGAACCCCTCAGTAACTTAGATGCCCTATTAAGGGAAAAAGTCCGGGCTGACTTAAAACGAATATTTGCCGCCCAAAAAGCACCCACAGTGTATGTTACCCACGACCAAACCGAGGCAATGACCCTGTCTACCAAAGTGGCAGTACTAAATAACGGTTATGTACAACAGCTTGATACCCCGGCACGTATATATAATCACCCTGCTAATTTATTTGTGGCTGGATTTGTGGGTAGTCCGCAGATGAATTTACTTACCTTACCTTGCCAAGGTAACTGTGCCATGTTGGGGGAATTTTCCATCCCCTTGCCAGATGTACCCACCGTACCCCCACAAATCATCCTAGGGATTCGTCCAGAAAACGTCTGCATTGCCCAACCAGGGGATACCCACACCATTACAGGTCAGGTATTTTTAGTGGAAAATTTGGGTATGCACAACTTGGTGAGTGTGAGCGTAAATAGCCCTCACTCAGAACCACTGATAGTAAGAGCTTTATTACCCACAGACCAATGCTGGAACGAAGAACACATTACCCTCGCATTACAACCCAAGAGTATCCATTGGTTCGACATTGCATCTGGTGATACTGTTTTCTGCAATCAAGCGATCGGTGTAATGTAGTACTTTGTCTCATTAATTTTGATAGTTTACCGTAGTGCGGGCATCTTGCCCGCTTTATGGAAACAGGGAGCGAGACGCTCCCACTACATTTTCTACCCTTCAGAACTTATGGGACAAACCAGTAGTGCTTTGTTCCATTAATTTTAATAGTTTATCTATATTCCTAGGGGTTTAAAACCCCATCCCCTACGGGTTGTTTGTTTTGTGTTGGGGTTTAAATCCCCATTACAAAACGTAATTACGAATTACGAATTACGAATTACGAATTGTTTAATAGACCTCTGGTGGAAAAGAATGTAGAGACGTAGCATTGCTACGTCTCTACAAGGGTTTTGGTGCTCCGCATATTTAATTTCCAACAGAAGTCTATTGTAGTGCGGGCATCTTGCCTGCTTGTTGATTACAGCAGGGAGCGAGACGCTCCCACTACATTTTCTACCTTTCAGAACTTATGGGACAAACCAGTAGTTTAGTGTTGTACTTGACACTCTCCGGGCTAAAGCCAGGTCGATTCTTAAGGCATCACTGCCTTAATATCCTGATATCTCAGGTTCCCAGGCTCAACACGTTTGCCACAAGGGCGTGCTGAT